>DAOULQ010000181.1:0-4306 GCA_034419095.1 Anaerolineae bacterium
ACTCCTCTGGGATTCCGAGAAGCCGCGCCTCCTGGAGAAGAAGGGGAAGGGGGTCTGAAGCCAACTCCCCATAGAGGCTCTCTACCCGCCCTCGGATCTCCTGCCGGAGGAGCACCCCTTGTTGGTACCCCATCTCGTAAGGCGTGCCCCTCAAATGGAGAAGCGGCACTTCCCCCTCTTTCAGGACGCCCAGGTCGTATACTTTTGAAGACTCAAAAACGGCGGGCTCGTCAGGCGTAGGGTATGATCTCCAAAAGGAAAAGAGGACAAAAGCCAGAAGAAAGCCTCGTTTAATCATTTTAACGCTGCGCATTCTAACACCTCCCCTCAAGGCCGTCAACGAGAGGTTGACACCTCTCTAGAGAGATGCTACCCTCTCCGAAGGAGGTAGGATGTCTTCAAGGCGCTCTCTTCTTTTTGTCCTCTTGGTCGCCCTTCTTTTGGTGGGCACGACGTTGGCTTTGGTCATTTCAAGATGGGGAGAAGAGGCCCCTGCGAAACCGACTCCTCCTCCGCCTTCGCCCACGGTTGTAGCCCAACGCACACCTTTGGTCTCCCCTTCGCCATCCCCTGAGTCCACCCTTGCAGCAACGCCCATGCCCACGCCTACCCCTTGGAGGCTAGAACTTGTGGAACTGCCGCCCCTATCCCTCCAAGATTGGCCCCGGCCCGCCGATGACAACGGACTAGGTATACATTTTCTGGCTAAGGCTTATTACAAAGATGATGAGTTGGACCTCAACATCTGGCGCATGAAGACCATGGGGATGAAATGGGCCTTGGTGATATATGGGGATGAGATTCAATTGAGGAAGGCAGCGATAAAGTTTCGAGATGCGGGGATATACGTGGTCTGGCGGAGATGGGGCCGCCCCTACGAGCGCCTATTCGACCTGGGTCGCGATGTCCAGGTCTTGCAAGAGGTGGGGATACCCCCCTACATACAACTCTACAACGAACCCGACCTATCAGCGGAATGGGACGGGCGGGAGATCGACCAGGCGCGTTTCATCAGGAACCTCCTTCGCGCCGCCGCTCAGGTCTACAACGCCGGAGGATACGTGGGGCTCCAATTCCTGGACGAGAGATGGCTGGTGGCCGCCCTGAAGGAGATGAAAGCCCGCGGCGGGGAGGCGATCTTCGGTCGCATGTTCTTCGTCCCCCACCCCTACGGCTTGAACCACCCCCCTGACTACACGGAGGAGTGCAACTCTGTTTTAGGGTTCCGTTGCTGGGCCCCATTCTTCGAGCAGGAGATAGGGTTCGTTCCCCCCATGATCGCCGGGGAGGGTGGGTGGAAATACCACGCCACCGATGACTCTAGATTCCCCAAGGTGGATGACCAACTCCACGCCCAGTATCATAAAGAACTATTCGAGTGGTTCCGAACAGGGGTGCTCTCCGACGGGCAGCCCCTCCCCGACTACCTCTTCGCCTTCTGTCCCTGGCTCCTCTCGGACAAGATGGAAGATAGCGCCTGGTATGATAGTTTCGCCGGCGACCACGCCCTGACCATCGAAGCGGTGCGCAGCATCCCTCCCTTCCAGCGCAAGTTCAGTTGGGAATAAAGCAAAGCCCCGCTCGGATGAGCAGGGCCTTCTTTAGACCGATTGAGCAGAAAGCCTTTTCCATAACCTCTGGCCCTGGATTTGACCTGTCCCCCGGCCTGGCAAGTACCGGGGCAGGTTGGCTGTAGTGGGCCGGGGAATCCAGGGCCAGTGTGAGCTTGGCATAAGGGACACCGTGAGTTGGAAGTAGGGGCTCAAGATATCCAGTCAGCCGGTGAACCCTAGCCGCTGGTAGCCAAAAGAGAAGGCCCCACACTAGGTGGGGCCCTGTCTATCCTAACACCTCTCTGAAGGCTTCCAAGGCAACCTTGATATCTTCCTCGCTTATGCCATAATGGGTAACCGCTCGCAGACGGTCCCCCCCGATGGCCAATAGTCGCACACCTCGCTCCTCGAGAGCCATCACTAGCTCCCCGGGGGTTATATGCTCCGCCACTAGGGAGAAGATGACGATATTGGTCTGCACCCGCGCTAGGCCTATCTTTATCCCCTTCATCTCCGCCAACCCTTTGGCCAGGATGCGGGCGTTATGGTGATCCTCGGCCAAGCGGTCCACCATCTCCGTCAAGGCCACGATCCCGGCCGCGGCTAAGATACCCACCTGGCGCATCCCTCCCCCCACCATCTTGCGCATCTTCCGAGCCCTCTTAATGAAAGCCTCGCTCCCAGCCACCAAGGAGCCCACGGGGGCGGCCAGCCCCTTGGAGAGACAGAACATCACCGAGTCGGCATCCCTGGTGAGTTCCTTGACCCCCGCCCCCAGGCTGATGGCGGCGTTGAAGATGCGAGCGCCATCCAGGTGCAGAGAGAGGTGGTTACGCTTGGCTATAACGGCCACCGATTCCATATAGCCAGGAGAGAGGACAACCCCGCCGCAACGGTTATGGCTGTTCTCCAAGCAGATCAAGCGGGTGGGGGGAAAATGTATGTTTGGTGCTCGGATGGCCGCTTCTATCTCTTGGAGATCTAAAGTCCCATCCTCTCGGTTGGTCAAAGGTCGGAGTTGTATCCCCCCCAGCCCTGCCGCTCCGCCCACCTCATAGAAGAAGGTATGGCATTGATCTCCCAATATCACCTCATCGCCCCGCTGGCAATGGGTCAAGAGGGAGACCAGGTTCCCCATAGTGCCCGAGGCCACGAAGAGGGCCGCCTCCTTCCCCACCATCTCCGCCCCTAACTCCTCCAAACGGTTCACCGTGGGGTCCTCTTCGAAGACGTCATCCCCCACCTCGGCTCGGTACATCGCCTCCCGCATGGAAGGAGTGGGCTGGGTTACAGTGTCACTGCGCAGATCGATGACCTGCATCTCGCCTCCCTTCTACCTGATGAGGGCCTCCAAAACCCTCTCTAACTCCTCCGGCAATGGGGCCTCAAACTCCAGCCATTGGCCGCTCGGCGCTCTGAAGCCCAAGATATGAGAGTGGAGAAACTGTCTCCTTAACTCTAACCGCTTTTTGCGGAAGCCGTAGACCGGATCACCTACCACCGGATGACCTAGGAAAGCCAGATGGACTCGCACCTGATGCGTTCGTCCGGTGCGGGGCATGGCCTCCACCAGGGTGTAGCCATCGAGGTAGTTGCGAACCCGGTACTCAGTCGCCGCCTCTCGCCCTCCACGCAAGACCGCCATCCGCTTCCGCCGTCGAAGATCCCGCCCGATGGGGGCCTCGATGACCCCCTGCGCAGGCTTCAGATTCCCCTCCACCAAGGCCAGATAGACCTTCTTCACTCCTCCTCGCTTGAACTGTTTCTGCAGCTTCCGCCGCGCAGGCTCGTTTTTAGCCACCACCATCAGCCCCGAGGTATCCCTGTCCAAGCGATGAACGATGCCTGGGCGAGAGCCTGGGAGTTGCGAGAGAGAGGGGTAACGGGCTAAAAGGGCGTTGACCAGGGTGCCCTTCTTATGCCCGTAGGAGGGGTGGACCACCATGCCCGCTGGTTTATTCACCACGGCCAAATCCTGGTCCTCATAGACTATATCGAGGGGTAGTTCCTGGGCCAGAGGCCCGGGCTCCTCAAGGGGTGGCAACTGGACTCGGATGCGCTCCCCAGAGGAGAGGAGATAACTGGCTTTGGCCACCTCCCCTTCCACGGTCACCCGGCCCTGGCGGATGAGGCGCTGAACCTGGGAACGGGAGAGATCCACGAGATCGACCAGGTACTTATCCAGTCTCTCCCCCCCTTCCACCACTAGGAACTCTTTGACTTCACCTGTACGAGAAAGCGGGGCCCCTTCATCGCGCCCCGCCTCGGCTCTCACCATCTTCCCTTCCCGCAGGGATACTTGACGTACAGCCCTCCTTACCGCTGCGCCAGAAATAGAGGGCCAAGATAGATACCCCTACCACTATAGCGCTATCCGCCAAGTTGAAGATGGGCCAGACTTTGAAATCTATGAAGTCGATGACGTGGCCATGGTGCAAACGGTCGACCAAGTTACCTGTCGCCCCTCCCAACTGCATGCCCAAAGCGATGCGAAGCCAAGGCTGATCCGTGGGGATATGTCTCTCGTAGAGAAGAATGGCTACCACCACGATGATGGCTACCAGGGCGAAGAGGGTTCCCAGCTCAGGGAGGAATCCAAAAGCGGCCCCGGTATTGGTCACCAGGGTAAGGCTCACCAGCCACTTCAGGGAATCTATGGGATTCCAAGACTCTCCCCACCGGAGGTTCCGCAGGACCAGATATTTGCTCCCCTGATCCACCAAGAAAATCAGAAGAGCCACCCCAATGAGAAG
>DAOULQ010000182.1:0-9707 GCA_034419095.1 Anaerolineae bacterium
CCTCTCGGCCTAACCAACTGTAAGAGAGGAATAAAACGCAGGCCAGAAAGAGGAAGGCTAAGAAAAGGAGAAAGATACGCCCCGTCTCCACAAAATAGGAGTATCCCGCCCATTGTAAGAAGAGGTAAACCACCGCCGGTAAGGAAAGGGCGAGATAGAGGCCCTCTCTTCCCCAAGCCATCCTCCCTCCTATGGAGGCTACCAGTTCCTCCAGGAGCATCCCCGCGAGGAAGATGAGAGGTAAGGTGACCAACAAGAGGGTCGCGGGCGACTTCTCCCCCATTAGGGTATAAAGGACAAGACTCACTCCGAACCAATAGACGAAGAAGGCGGAGAAGAGGTTGCGATGTCCCACGAATCCAACCCCCAGCAGGCCGAGGACGAGAATGAGGGGCTCGTAAGAGAAAAGAAGGAGAAGGTGGTACGACCAAGGCCCTTGCCCCGACCATTGAGTAAGCCAAGCGGGGAAGAGGTCGATGGCCGCCTGCAACCCCCCGGGGTTCATCAGCCCACCGGTGGAGACCAAAACCAAGATGGCCCCGAAGAGGGCTAATCCGGAGAGATCGTTTCGCCACCCTATGCCAGCGGGCTGGCCACTGAGAAGCAAGAGGGGGAGAAAAGAGAGAGAGATGATGAGAATTGTATATACTTGAGAATCGGCGGCTAGAGAGAGGGCTAGGCCGGCAGCCATAAGCCAGAGATCCCGTGGAGATCGGTCCTCGCCATAGCGGAGGAGTCCAAAAAGAACCGCCACCATCCCCACGACGACGATGATCTCCCCTCCCAGGGTGCGAGAGAAGAAGATATAAGAGCGAGAGAAGGCTAGGAGAGCGGAAACCGAGAGAGCCCCTACCCGACCCAGTCGGGAGCGCAAAAGATAGGGGAGGGCGATCAATGCGCTGCCCGCCAAAGCGGGGATCAACCGGGCCACATAATCGCTAGGGCCAAAGACCAAAAAGGAGAGAGCAGTGGCATGGAAGAGAAGGGGACTCCCTATGGGGTCGCCTCCCAGCCCTTGATAGAAGCGCCAGGCCCGGTAAGCCAAATCCGCCTCCTCAAGGGAAAGGGGTCGCTGGCCCAGCCCCCATAGGCGCAAGGCCATGCCCAAGGCTATAAACAAGAGGTAGAGCCCCACCTCCACGGTGAGCCAAGGCTTTTCCCTCTGAACCCTTACCTCCAAAGGAGCTACCTCCGACGGTAGATGGTCACTCCGCCCTGCTGATAGACCAGGTCCATTATAGCAGCCCATTTATCTATCATCGCTGGACCGAGATCGTACTTGCTTATCTCCAGAGGTCCCAGATAGACGTACTCGATATCATACTCCTCCAACAGCCTTCCTGTCTCCTCCAAGTCGAGGCTCGTATAAAGGGTTTCGATGTCCGGTTCCCTCCGGGACGGCTCCTCATATGTCCCTCGCCATTGGTGTTCATGTCCGCCCCACCCCAAGAGAGTAGGTAAGCCCGTGTGAGCGGAGACCCTTCCGAAGGGGGTATATGAACCCCCCGGGGCTTCCAGGATCACCGGGCTCCCTTCCACGTTAACTCTTAGCCACTGAATAGCCTGGTAATCATCGGGGCTGGAGGCTAAGAGATAGGCCATCCCGTCCAGGGTTGGCGAGGCGGCCGCCGTTTTGGACCGAGTGGCAGCCAAAGGGTAAATGAGACTCATCCCAAGAAGAACGAGAAAGCCCGTCGTCCAAAGATAGCGAGCGACCCCTTTCAACCCCGTGGAGAGATAATAGACCCCATAGGCTGAGGCGATGGCCAAGAGTACCCAGGCCTGATAGTACAACTTGAAGATGGTGTTCATGCGGGTGCCAAAGATGTCTCGGATATAAACGTATTCGCATAGATAGGTGAGCAGAAAGCCCACCGCTACCAGGACGAGAACGAAGAGGGAACTCGAACCCCTTACCTGGGCCCTCATCTCCGGCAGAGATTTTTGACCCGTGCGCAACCACAGGGCAAAGAGGGCCAGGCACATAATGAGGGCCAGAAAAACCGTAAGCCAAGGCTGAGAAAAGAGAGGGTCGAGAAGGGCCAACCTCAGCATGGGCCAGGGGTCGAGAGAGGCTGGAGGCATGTCGGGAAAGAGTGGAGCCGCTTCCCCCAACTTCTGGATGACGAAAGTCCGTGTCCCCTCGTTTATGAGCACGACTGACAGGGCCAAGAGGAGGAGAAAGAAAGGAGAGAGGAGGAGGGCTAGAAATAGAGCAAACCCCCTGGCCAGCATCTCCCTAGCGGTTATCCCTTCTTCAGAGAGGACGAGTTCCCTGAACTGGGCTATGAGAAAGGGTAAAAGGACGAAAACGAAGAGACCGAAGATCACCAGGTATTGATGCCATCGCGCCTTCACGAAGAGCACAGGCAGGATCCCCCCCACCTGAGAGCGAAAGCCAAGGTAGAAAGGAAGATAGAGGAGGAGGCTGAGGATGACAAGTTTTCCCGCGAACTCCAAGATGTCGCTGAGAGTGGCCCTATCTTGGATATATCGATTGATGGCATATGCGACCACCACAATCAGACCAAAGGTGGGGAGATCCCAACTATTGAGAAAGCCCAGGGCCCCCACCAAAAGGCCCAAGAGACCCATCTCTGGCCCATCTAACTTCTCTTCTTGAGAGCGGAAGAGGTTCAAAGCCAGAGCGAGAGCCAAGAGGACGAAGGGCAAGGCTAAAACATGGGGATGCATATCCCCCAAGAGGAAACTGAAGAAGGGGAACTCGTCTATCACCTCCATATCCCGCCCCAGCATCACGTCGTGTACTACTCGGGAGGCCCGCCACCACCCCCAGTGATCAGTGGGGAGCCACCGGCCGCTCACGGGCGCGGCAGCCAGTTTCCTGATATCGATCCACTCCCAGAAAGAAGGGGAGCCCAAACCTCGGGTATGCAACACCTCCAGGACCCCCTCTAGATTGCCGACAAGGGCCACCAGCAAGGCTCCTAGGAACCCGAAGGTGAGGGCACTCCTTTCCTTGTGGTGGTAGACCAGATTGTAGACCAGACTCGAAGCCCCGCCCAGGGTGAGGGCGAAGAGAAGGGCGATGCCCAGATTGAAAGTCACCTCCGAGGGAAAGCCCGACAGCCTGGTAAGGAAAGCCATCATCAGATAGCCAAAATAGTAGTAACTTATGCCATATCCAGAGAGCCAGGGGTCGTGGGGAGGGAACCGCTCGCTCCGCAAGATACCGTTCAAGAAAGCGAACTCCATAGGCTTCTCCGTGCCCATGATCTCCGGGTTATAGGCCCGCACCAAGGCCCAACCACCGAAGGCGACGGTAAAGAGGAGTTCGCTGGCCAAGACCACCCTTCTGTGGCGGTAGAGAAAGGCAAGGATCTCTTCCCCCTCTTCTCGCTTCCTGGCATAGAAATACCAGGAGATCGCTGCCCCTAGCAAGATGACAAAGACGATGGCGCTACGCTTGTTTGTGAGAAAGCCGAAAGTTACCAGTATCCAGAAGAGATAACTGCAAAGGAGTATCCCCAACGGCTTAGAGAGGGCATAACCCCTATCGGGGAGAGCCCGGAAGAGGCGGAAAGCCAGGGGCAAAGTCACCAGCCCCAAGACCTCCACCATTAACCACCAAACCAAGACTGGCATCACAACAGCAGAAACCATCAACCTCGCACCTTTTTCGCGGCGTCAGCCTGTCCCCCGGCCTGGCAAGTACCGGGGCAGGCTGGCATCGTCAGGCCAGGGGAGGTAACCCCTGACAGCACTCCAAGCATCAATCTCGCGCCTCTCGGGTGGCGTCAGATGTTACCATCTGACGCCTCAGAAACCCACTTCACTCCCACCAGCGAATGATCGTTGAGGTGATAATGTCGGGCGCTTGAGTATGGCCAATCAATGTCTCTTTCCACCAGCCCGGCCCTCACGGGGTTTTGGTGGATATATTCTACCTTAGTGCGTAGCGTCTCTTCGTTGGTAATCAGCAGATCATCGAATCTATCCATCCAAACTTTGAACACCTGACGACTGCCACGAAGCAAACGCAGTGATTCCACTATCCGATGATGCCCATCATCCACTAACCTCGTCCTTATACAAAAGGAGGTGTACTTTTTGAAATCACGCATGATCTCCGAGACGTTCTTCTCCCCCGAAATTTGAAGGACAAGATGGATATGGGTAGGCATGATGCAATAGGCGATGAGAGCAAGGTCACCACGACGCTGCATGAAATTGAGGGAGTCGATGATGAGCCGGTAGTAGGAGTCGTTGAGGAGCAAGGACTTGAATTCAACAAGGTTTGTGGTAACGAAGAAAACACCACCACTAGCGGTCAACTGACTGCGACCTCTACGTCCCATACTCCTCTATCCCTTTCTTGTGACCTTAAATGCCTTGGTGTCGCAGATCTCGCCATCCCCCACAAGGGTAACCGCTCCTTCTTTGGCTGTCAGGAGGTAACTCCTGACAGCACTCCAAGCATCAACCTCGCACCTTATAGACTCGTACCTTTGGGTTCTCGTAGGCCAACTCCAGATATCCTTCCTCCGAGAGGACGTCGAATTTGGCTAGGGATTGGGCCGGATAGACCGTCCGCTCCAACTGCCCCACATAGATATAACTGATATGGAGTTCCTCCATGAGGGCTTTCGTTTCCTCAAGGTCCGTGCTCTCATAGAGGGAATGAGCCTCGGCTTCCCGCTGGGCCACCATCCAACCATACCGCTGCTCGTTCTGATGAGCCCCTACCAAGGTGGGCAGGCCGGTGTAACTGGCCACCTTTAGCCCTCCCTCCCGATAGTAGGGCAAAGGCGCCTCGGCCACAACTGGAGTCCCCTCTACATTGGCCAGGAACCACTGGATCGCTTCATAGTCGTAGCGGAGTTCTATGGGGTTACTCTCATCGGGCCAGGTGTACCTCCCCACGGTCATGAAAGCCAAGCCATCAAGGGTGCCCAGGGGGGGCTTGGCCCCAGGGAAGCGGTCTCGAACCCGGACCTGGGTCCCGAACACGGTATAGATGCTGGAGGCAAGAAAGAGGGCTAGAAAGGCACCTTGCCACAACCTGCGCCACCTCAGATGCCACCACAATTGAGGCAAGACCGCGGCCCCGGCCACCGATAGAAGCACCCAAGCCTGTATATAGAATTTGAAGATGGTGTTCATCCGATAGTACTCGCCGCCCTGGAGGAAATCCTGCATGTAGACTACCTCGCACCCCAGGAGGATACCCAACCCCAGAAAGAAAAGGAGGTGGGCAAAGCGCCTCTCAGGCTGGTACTCCCCTTTCAAAACGAGTAGGCCTGATAGGATCACCAAGGGGAAGAGTATGGCTAAAACCGCCTTCCCCATAATCAATAAGAGCAGACTGAAGGGCCCCAGAAGGCCAAAAGCGAGAAAGGCATTTCTACCTAGCCTCTGGACGACTGTCAGGAAGAGGTAACTACCTCCCAAGAAGAGGAAGAACCCCCAAATAGTGAGGAAGGGCTCGATCTCCGTCCGGCGCCTAACCAGACCTAGCCCCACATGAAGGGGCTGGTAATAAATGAAAAAAGGGAGATAGAGAAGCAGGCCTATGACCACTATGCCCAGCGAAGCCGATAACGCTTTGGCTATCGCCCATCTCCCTCCGTGAGCCCGGGCTCGCAGGAGAAAGGCCCCCAAGATGATGAGGAAGTAGGTGGGGAGGTCCCAAGTATTGATAACCGCCACACCGCCTAGAGAGAGCCCTAAAAGGAGGACCAAAAGCAAAGAATCGAGACTGAAGAGACTATCCTGCTCAGACCGTTTTCGCAACACAAAGACTAAAGCCAAAAGGAGGATGGTGAAAGGTATGCCGATCATATGGGGGTGGAGATCGGCGAAGAGGAAACTGAAGAAGGGGAACTCATTTATGGTGAACGGTATCACCCGCGTGCTCCGCCAGTAGTCGAAAGGCGTGAGAGCACCGCGGCCCAAAAGGAGCTGCCGGAGGCCCGGGATGGCTCGTACCAGCCCCTCCACCCCTGGGATGAGGCTGCTGAATTCCAATCTCCCTAACTCTCCTAGTCGTTCCCCTATCTGAACTAGCCCGTCTAAGTTTCCCATAATGGCAAGAAAAAGGGGCGCTACCACCCCCCAAAGGTATCTTCGAGTCAGGTTGTACCCCAAGGAGAAGGCGTTACTCACCGTGAGGGCGAAGAGGGTAGGGATCGCCAGGTTGAAAGCCACCCGGGGAACGATGCCTGTCACTTTGATGAGGATAGAGACGAGATGAAGGCCGTAGTAGTAATAGTTGATATACCCTCCCGCGAAGTAGGGGTCATAAGGTGGAAAGTAGGGGCTCTTGACCATAGCGTTGAGATAGGCGAACTCCATGGGCTTCTCCCCTCCCATCCAGGGCTGCCAGAGATCGGGGTTGAGAGCCCTTATCCCCACGAAGAGGAGGAAGGCCGAGGTGAAGAGCGCCTCGCTGAAAAAGATCACCCCCTTCCTGGAATTGAGGTGGGCGGATACCTCCTTCCGCCTTCGCAGGAAGATGAAAAGGGATAGAGAGCCCAAGAGCAAAGAGGCTCCCAGAATAGTGGGAAGGCTATTGGTGAAGAGACGGAGACTGGCGGCAAGCCAGACCAAGTAGGCTACCACTAGAAATCCCAAGGTCTTGGAAAGGATGTATCCCCCATCGGTGAGCCCCTGAAATAGGAGGAGGGTCAGAGGCAAAGCTACCAGGCCCAGCATCTCCACGGCTAGCCACCAGAAAAGGATGGAGAGAAGAGGGTGACTATTGGCCAACCTATTCCACCCCCGATCTCTTATCACCGGCAACTCATCCACCGGCCCATCGAGGAGCAGCGTCTTTCCCGAAGGCTGCTCCGGCGATGGCCCCAGCGCCTCCGCGAAGAGGGTAGCGAACTCCTCATCCCTCAAATCCCGTCTCTTTTGGAAGATGAGCACCTTGGGGTGGTCATAGACGGTGAAACTCTCGTCGGCACGGTCATCGACGATGGCGAAGCCGAAGAGCTCAGGGTAGGAGGTGAAGGTCCTGACCAGTCGGAAGCCCAACTTCTCATCGAAGAGCAACTCGTAATAGCGGGTGGTGATGGGGTATCTTTGGGGCAGACGAGGGATCGAACCGTAGAGGCGGTTGCTGGAGAGGATGATATAATCCACCTCTCGAAGGTTGTCCACGATCTCTTGATACTTAGCCTCATCATCAGGCTCATAAAGGGCCATGGTCACGGTGCGATATTCGTCCATGCTTCGTGGCCCCCCATCCACCTCCAGCCCCAGAGGTAAATCATCGTCCCAATGCTCTTCCGCCAGAGTGGAGTTAGAAGGTATATGCCCATAGATCCACTCTGAGGCTTGGACCCGGCTATGAGGACGGCTGTAGATGCTCACGAAGGCTAGGGAGTAGAGGAGGCTCAGGGCTACCATCAACCCTAAGGCGATTTGCCAAGCGCGCCTGGCTGCTAGCCCCACACACCGCTCCCTCAAAGAGAGAAGCATCTTAGCCCCCATGATGTAGAGGAAGGGGAATAGAGGCAACATATAGCGCAGAAATTTCACATAGAAACTCCCGGTGATGAGAAAGTAGGGCACCACCCAGGCCAGGAGCAGGATTTCAGATGACTGGCGATGACGGAAGCCTCGCCAGAGGGCGAAGAGCAACCCGCCCCAGGCCACAACCCCCAAAGGCAGACCCATAGCCCAAAGGATAGTCTGGGTGATCTGATAGAGGAAAGGGGTAGTCCCTGCATACTGCCGGGTGTAAGGGTAGTCGCGAATGCCCCGCACCATCTCCCCCTCTGCCACTACGCGGGTCCAGAAAGAGTCCCAGTCCAAAATGGCGTAGGGCTGGGCGAAGAAGAAGGCTAAAGCGGTGCAAAGGAGGGTGAGCAGTGCAAGGGAGACGACTTCTCGCCCTCCCTCACCCCTCCCTCGCCAATAGCGGATGGCGAAGGCACAGAAGAGGACCAAGACCAGGGGTGCGGCGCTGACCTTAGTGGCCAAGGCCCAGCCGAAGGAGGCCCCCAAGAGAGCAGCCTCTCCCTTCCCACCACCCTGGGCTAGCCCTAAGGCGAAATAGATGACCAAAAGGATGAAGAGGTTGAGGAAGATATCCACGGCGAAGAAGTGAGCCACCTGGATCTCGAAGACGGTGAGGGTGGAGAAGGCAGCAGCCAAGAGCCCCACCCTGCAGCCATAGGCCCTTTTTCCCACCAGATATGTGAGGCAAATATTTACCGTGCCCGCCAAAGCGGCGAGCACCCTTCCCAAAATGGTGAGATAATCGTAGTCGGAGGGACGGCCAATCATGGTCAGGGCCTCGGCCAAGGAGGGCCAGGAGGTGAGGAGGCGAGAGAGGGGAGCAAGGAGACTCAAGAGGTGGGCCAGCAGGCGGAGGAGATAGAGCGGCAGCGACCCGTAAGCGAAGAAATGGGGGTTAAGGGGGCTCGTCTCCGGGTCAAAGAAGTTGGGACGCTCCTCCGTGGCCCTCCCCGCTAGAAGGGGGTTAAAGAACTCTGGCCACTCTCGGAGGGGCGGCATCCCTATCTTAGGGACCACAAAGGCCGCAATAGCCCGCTCATCAGGATGCAGATGGTGGTTTTGATCCCAGTTGAGCCCATAGAAGCGAAGGGCAGCCCCCATTACCAGGATTAGAGCCAATCCCAGGGCGATCCTATCTCGCCTTAGCCAAAGCATAGAGATATTCTAGCATCGAGGCACCCCCTCGGCAAGTAAGGATCAAGCCCCCTTGTGATATAATAAAAATAGGAGCCTCTTGATACCCTTGACCCTATGGGAGGGGGCTATGAATAATAAAGAGATCGGTCAAATCTTCCGCGAGATCGCGGATATGCTGGAGATCCAGGGAGGGGACTTCTATCGGGTCAACGCCTACCGCCGCGCCGCCGATTCCATCGAGCATCACCCCGTAGCCCTGGAAGAACTCTGGAAGGAAGGGAGGCTACGGGAGGTACCCCAGGTGGGAGAGGCGATCGCTAAGAAGATCGACGAACTCCTGAGCACCGGACAGTTGGGCTACTACGAGGAGTTGAAGGAGCAGGTCCCCGATGGGGTGCTCTCGCTTCTTACCATACCCGGCGTAGGTCCCAAGACGGCCAAACTCCTCCACGAGAAACTGGGCCTGACCTCCATCTCCGAGGTGGAGCGGGCGGCTCGGGAAGAGAGGTTGCGCCACCTGCCCGGCCTGGGGGCCAGGTCCGAGGAGAAGATCCTCCACGGTATCGAGATGCTCCACCGCCTCTCCGGGCGGGCGCTCTTGGGCACCGCCCTGCCCATCGCCCAGGAGATAGTGGAACGGCTGCGAGCCACCTCTCCGGCGGAGAATATCGTCCCCGTGGGGAGCCTCCGCCGCCGCAAGCCCACCATCGGCGATATCGATATCCTGGCCACCACGGCCAAGCCCACCCAGGTGATGTCCGCCTTCGTCAAACTCCCCCAAGTGGCTGAGGTTTTCCTCCAAGGCGATACTAAAACCTCCGTCATTCTCGATAACGGCCTCCAAGTCGATCTGCGGGTGCTCTCCAAGGAGCGGTTTGGCACCCTCATGCAATATTTCACCGGCTCCAAGGAGCACAACGTGCAACTGCGCATCCTGGCCTTAGACCAAGGGCTGAGCCTGAGCGAATATGGCTACAAGAAGGAGGACGGGACGGAGATAACCTGCCCCACCGAAGAAGAGGTATACGAGACGATAGGCCTCCCCTGGATACCCCCGGAGATGAGGGAAGCCAGGGGGGAGA
>DAOULQ010000183.1:0-1703 GCA_034419095.1 Anaerolineae bacterium
GCTCATGCTCTATCTCGACCTCTAGTCCATCGTACTTTACCTGATAGAAGCGGGGCACGTAAAGGCCGGGGATCATGGTCCACTGGCGGAGGAGTTCTAGGCGTCCTATATCTCGCCGCAGGGTCTCGGCCAGGGTTGGGATCACCTCTTCTCCTTCGCCGATGACCAAAGCATCGAAAATGGGAGCCAAAGGCTCGGGGTTGGCGGTGACACAGGGCCCCCCAGCCAGGAGGAGAGGGTGTCTTTCGTCTCTCTCCTTGGCCAGGGGAGGGATGCCGGCCCGGCGAAGCATCTCCACCAGATTGAAGTAGTCCATCTCGAAGGAGAGGGTGAAGGCCAGGGCGACAAAATCCATGAGAGGCCTCTGGGATTCCAGGGAGATGGGCTGTCCCTTGGTGAAGAAAGTCCGCTCGCAAACTATCCCCGGCTGCTCATTGAAAAGGTGATAGAGCACATGCACGGCCAGGCTGGACATGCCCAAATAGTAACTATTGGGGTAGGCCAAAGCGATGGGGATCTGCCCGCCCCAATCCTTGACCACCGTCCCTATCTCTTTGCTTACCTTGCTTCTAGCCTCGGCGATAGTACGCCAATCCAGACTCATATCCCCTCAATATTTGTAAGTCTATCACAGGGGGACGAGCCGGGCAAACGTCTGAACGGAGGAGATAGACGTGGGGATAATAGGGTGGAGATGGTGGGCAAGAACCGTTGGGTAACCTGGGATGGCCGTTTGCTTTGGGACAGTGGAAATGATGCCTTGAGATTGGCAACAAGATGCATTATAGTGTTGTTGGTCACGAGCTTTCTAGTGATCTGCCGAAAACCGATACTAGCCAGAGGCGGACGCCGACAACAGGGCGAATTCAAGGTTCGACTACGTGTGTGGGATTGGTGAAAGAATTTCTGGCGCCCTACGAGCGCCCCTCAGTCGAACCCCTTATAGGGCAGAAGTCGGTCATCAGAAATCGAAGTCAACTGTAGGTTATGAGTAGCGGTGCGGGGAGAGAGAATGGGGAAATGGATTAAACGACTACGCGTAGATCCGCTTCCCAGCCTGATTTCTTCAAAAGATGAGGCACTTCGCTATTCTGTAAGACGTGACCTCTTAGAGGAAGAAGTCAGTTCAGTGGAAAGCCTATGGGAACTACCAGAAGTCCTGAAAATCATAAGGAAACAACGGATAGATGGGGCATGGCCTTATAAGGGAAGAACTAAATACAGTTACCCGACCATCAATTCTGATCTTGCCGAAACCATCAAGAATTTGAGCAGATTAGTGGAGAAATATGGCTTCCATAGATGCCATCCGGCAATCAGAAAGGCCGCTGATTATCTTTTCACATGTCAGATGGAAGAAGGTGACTTTCGAGGAATTTACGGAACCCAATACATGCCCTGGTACCATGCTTTGATAACGGAACTTCTGATAAAAGCAGGATATGTTGATGATGCACGTTTAGAAAAGGGGTTTAAATGGCTCATATCGATTATCCATGATGATGGTGGCTGGTGTGGGCCTCTTCAAACAGTTCCAGGCGTCAGCGGGGAAAGAGGGATATGGAGTTTACCACCTATGAGACTGTCGAAAAACGAAGGGGTTGAGCATTTCTGGCCCCTAACGAAAGCGATCCCCCCTCTTCCAAGACTCTTTCTACCCTTCTTTTCTACGCTTTATCTTTCTCTTCCTTTCTCTTTCCCCT
>DAOULQ010000184.1:0-18494 GCA_034419095.1 Anaerolineae bacterium
AAGGAATCGCTGGTATTATCCTTGAACCTCTCTTTGCCCATCGCTCTCCCTCCGGTAGGGTTGCTTAGCCTTAGTCTACTGACCAAAGGAGAAAAAGGCAAATTAGAGGGACTTTTTCGACACTCTCATGCAGAACAGAAGTTTTATGCTATACTGAAAGCGAAGAAGGGGTCATGGGGGGAAGAGATGGCAGGAGCGCAAAATGGCTAAGCAAACTAAACCGATTGAGGAAGGTAGAAAGAAAAAACCTGAAGAAGTGGTCCTAGAAGATATAGTCATACCTTTCTTAAGGGAAGACTTGGGTTATAAACTCATCGATCCACGATTTCAAAGAGTGCCCATTCGGTTTGGAAGGGCAACGAAATACGCTGATACGGTTGTTTATATTGTGAAGAACGCGAAAAAGATACCACATATTGTCATTGAGACTAAGGCTCCCAATGAGCCTTTAGATTGGGAGCAAGCCGAGTCTTACGCTCAACGCCTAAGAGCGCCGTATTTCTTAGTTACTGATGGCAAAACTTGGCATTGGTATCAAACAGGGGAGAGACAAGGGGAATCAAAAAGAATTGAAAAAGCACCAAAGCCACCAGTGTATATGAAAGAAGAAGTTTTGATTGCATTTGAAGACCTCTACGAGCTGGAGAGAGTAGTTAGTAAATGTCACGACATAATAAGAAATGAAGAAGGCTTTGACCCCACCATCGCTTTTGACGAAATAAGCAAATTGCTTTTCGCAAAGATGCAAGATGAAAGAGAAGTTGAACAAGGATTTAAAGATGACAACAACAGAACGCCAAAAAGCGATTATGAATTTAAGATAGGAAAAGACGAATTGCCAGAGGAAGTAGGGTCAAGGATTAAGGAGATATTTGAAAGAGCAAAGAACAAATACCCTGAAATTTTTGAGGGCACAACGGAAGATATAAAATACATAAAACTAAGATTCCCAACAATCTTTCATGTCATTCAGGAACTTCAGGGTTATACCTTACAGGAAACCTCTATAGACATCAAAGGTGCAACCTATGAACTATTCATCAAAGGGACTTTTACCGGTAAAGGCTTGGGTCAATTCTTTACACCAAGAGAGATTGTAGAATTTATGGTGGATATGGTCGAGCCTAAAAGGAGACATTTTATACTTGATCCTGCTTGTGGCTCTGGTGGTTTCTTAATCACTTGTATGGACAGGGTTTTCGATGAAATAGACGAACTGTATAGGCAAAGAGGGTTAGACAATCCCAAACAAGAAAAATGGAGATTTGCTACCCAACATCTTTACGGGACCGATCTAAATGAAAGAATGACCTGGGTAGCAAAAATGAACATGGTTATGCATGGGGACGGCCATGGTGGCATTTTTACGCATGACGGGTTAAGAGATTCTGAAAGAATTGAGCCCATGCTAGATATTGTCAAAAAGAGGGGTGGTTTTGACATAGTCTTAACTAATCCCCCATTTGGAAGCAAAATAAAGAACCAAGATATTTTGGCAAAATATGAACTCGGGAGGGGAAGAAAAGCCCAACTTACTGAGGTTTTGTTTATTGATAGATGCCTAAAGTTACTAAAGCCAGAAGGAATTTTAGGTATCGTTGTGCCAGATGGCATTTTAAGTAATGTTCAACTAGGATATGTAAGGAGATCTGTAAGAGAAAATGCCATCATCAGAGCTATAGTTAGTATCCCAAAGGAGACTTTTCTGCCTTACGGCTCTGGAATAAAAGCAAGCTTGTTGTTTTTACAGAAGAAAGATATTGAAGGAAGATCAAAGCAAGGAAAAGTATTCATGGCCATAGCTGAAAATATTGGCTATGATGCTACAGGCAGGTCTACAGGGAAAAATGACTTACCCGTGATTTTAGAAGCCTATAAAAGACAGGAAGAACTTAAATGAAGATATTAAGCAAATCTCCGTTAGCTACTTTGATAGAGTCGGATATGTTGGGCAATGCTGAAAATAGATTGGACGTAGTATTCTATCACCCCAGGTACATCAATGCATTTGATAAAGTTTTGAAATTAGGCTGGCCCATTGAAAAACTTGGTGATATAGCAGAAATGATTATTCAAGGGCCAAATCCGAAGGATTGGGCTAAAGAAGGGGAAGGTATTATTTGTTTAAAAACTAAAAATGTATACGACGATGGCATGATGCTAGATAGTATTGACAGAATATCACGCAAAGAATACGAAGAACTTAAAAGATTTACCTTAGTAAAAAATGATATTCTAGTTACATTAAAAGGCTTTGGTTCCATAGGAAAAGTTTCACGCTTCGATTTAAACAATAAAGCAGTTTTTACTAGAGAAATAGGCATTATAAGGCTAAGAGGGGAAAGTCCCATAAAACCCCAATTTCTAGAGATTTTTTTAAAAACCCGGGTGGGGAAAGAGAATTTGCTTCGGGGCATAACAGGAGCTACTGGACAGCTTACCTTAACAACTTCTTATATAAAATCTATTCAAATTCCTATTCCACCGATTTCGGTCCAAAAAGGAATTGTTCAAATAATGCAAAATGCTTACAAACAAAGAACACAAAAATTAAAGAGAGCAAAAGAACTACTTCATGAGATAAACAATCTTGTTCCTGATAGGCTACATATAAAACTACCTACAGGTAAAATTAGAAAGATGTATCTTGCAGGGTTAGAGGAAGATTTTGAAAAAAGAGTGGATGTTTTCTTCTATAACCCCAAATATATTCGTTTGTTAGAAGCAATCCAAAGTTCTCCAAATGAAGTTAAATTCTTGAAAGGAATCTCAAAAGCCATTGTAAGCGGTCAAAGACCCAAGGGCGGTGTGAAGTATATAAAGGAGGGAATACCAAGCATTGGAGGAGAACATATAACATCGGAAGGTGATTTTGATTTTGAGGATATAAGATACATCCCAAAAGACTTTCATCAAAAGCAAAAGAAAAGTTGGGTTAAGCCCTTTGATATTCTGGTGGTAAAGGATGGGGCCACTACTGGCAAAACTGCCATAATATCTGAGGATTTCCCATTCAAAGAGTGTAACACTAATGAGCATGTGTTCAAAATAGAAGTCGAAGAAGGTTACAATCCTTATTATGTATTTTGCTATTTGTTTAGCAGTTTAGGACAAGAGCAAATTAACAGGTTAATAAGTGGTGCTGCACAGAAGGGAATAACCAGACATGCGATAGAATCGGTTGAGATTATTGTCCCACCACAGGAAATCCAGGACACGATAGCAGATGAGGTTAGAAGAGGAAAAGAGGACAGCAAGAAACTGAAGAAAGAGGCTGAAGAAGTTATAGAGAGAGCCAAAAGACAGGCTGAAAAAATGATGGCAGGATAATGATGAAAACGTCGCACATAAAGTGCGACGCTACGTTTAGGCGAAATGGGCAGGTATGGAAACCTGCCCTACTTCTTTACCATTTTGGGTATGGCTACCAGTGCCGACGACGGTTTGCCACCGCTTCCAAGAGGATCCGCACGTAATTTGGGTCCCCCCTAACCTGCCCCGAGAAGCCCGTGTCCGGTAGTTCAGCCCTCCCGTAGAGGCGAACCAGTTCCTTCGCTCGCTCCACCATGGGCTCGACCATGCTGGCTAGCGCTTCCACACTCTCCACAGAGGGCTGAAGTTGACCTAGCCTCTCCCCGAAATCATCGATCAGTTGGAAATATTCCGAGCCTCGGTCGAACTGTTCACGGGGGAGAGCGTAACCAGCAGCCACTAACTTCTCCCACACCCGAAAGATAACGCCGATCTTCTCCGAGTTGCGAAACCAACCAGCCCCATAGAGTTCGGTTAACGTGCCATTAACCTCCTCGATCCGTCGGTCAACATCGGAGATCTCCTCAGCCGATGGTCTTTCCTTGGGGGCTTGGGGGATAAGCCTGGCTATGTATTCCTGAAGTTTGCGAGTCAGTTCAATCCCTGTCTGCTCCCTCACACCCTCCTCGATATCCAGCAGTATAGTGGCTAGGTCTCGAAGAGTTCCCCTGGGCAATCCAGCACCTTCAGCGAGATCGCGAGACTCTTTGGCAAAGGAAAGCATCCTCCTGGAGAACCTTAGAAGGTCTCCAAAGGTGAGGCTCTTCTCTTCCCAGGTGCGCTTTCCCCTTCTAACCATCTCTATGCCCTCCTTGTCAGTCCGTTCTCGTCCGGGGTGATCCCCTCCCCATCCCCGGCCCGGCCCTTGCCGGGACAAGCAGCACCGCAAAAACTACTACTCCTGCCAGAGCGATGAGCCCCAGGAGTAGATACATCCCCCCGTATCCCACCATCCCGGCCACGGGCCCCATGACCACACCCCCTAGCCCCACCCCCAAGTCGAAAGAGGCGTAGAGTACCCCGATAGCCGTGCCTCGCACCTCCAATGGGGCCTCGTCAACGACCAAGGCCATCGTAGCCGCACCTGCCCCACTGTCCCCTAAACCGTAGAGGATAGACGCTACTATCAATAACTCCATACCCCCCACCACCTTCAACCCGGCCAAGGCCAGGGATAAAAGCAACGTCGCTGGGACAATAACCCTCATCCGTCCTACCCTATCCGATAGACGCCCCAAGGGCATCCGCACGGTGATGGTCATCAAGCCATAGGCGGTGAAGAAAAGCCCCACATTGGCGATCCCCTTCTCTACGCCAAAAAGAGGCAAGAAGGTAAGAAGGGAGCCATAAGCCAGCCCTACAACCACGGTCAAGAGACAAGACACCCAGACGGATCGTTGGCTGAGAGCGTCCAAGAAGCCAGGCGCTTTTTGAGGGTTTGTGGCGCGGGCCGCTTCTCGGATGGGGGTAGCCACGAGGAGGCTCAAGGCCGCCGCCACAGCAGAGACGAAGAAGAGGAGAGAAAAGTCCAGCCTGGGAAGAAGGGCACCTCCCAGGGGTGGAGCAAATATGATGGAAAGGTACGGGGCCGTCCCAGCCAAACCCAAAGCTTCCCCTCTCCTGTGCGGAGGCACCAAGTCGGCGGCGAAGGTGGAGTAGGCGGTGGTGAAGGCGGCTATCCCCATACCTTGGAACATGCGAGCCAGGAAGAGCCAAGGTATCGAGCGAGCCAGGATATAGAAGAGGGGCCCCAAGATGAAAATGACGCTCCCCATCATCATCACCGGCTTCCGCCCCCATCGGTCCACCAGTCGCCCCACGAGGGGCCGGGAGAGGAGCGCGGTGAGGGCGGACATACCCATCACCAAGCCTATCTGCGAGGGCTGGCCTCCCACCTCCTTGATGTACAAGGGGAGGGGGGTGATGAGGAGATGTACACTGAAGAAGAAGAGAAAAGTAGAGACCATGATAAGGTAGAAAGAAGGGGGGTAGGAGAAAGAGGCCTCCGCCTGGTTAGGGGATTGGTTATTCAAGGAGCCTCCAAGAGAGAACGGCTGTGGATCAGTGCTTCACTCCAGGAAAATTCGTTCCTTCGCCTAGCGGGGGAGAGAACCCATGAATTTGCGAACCTGATAGTCCCACTCCCGGGTCTCTAGGTCCACTGTGGTCTTCCCCTCCTCCGCCTGAGAAATAGACGCAACAGGGTTCCCGCTCCTCCATCTCTAGACCGAGGCCGCCTCCCCCAAAGTAGGCTATGGCTCGTTTCACCACCTCTTCAGGCTTTAGCCTGGTTTCCACTCCATATCGGGCCATAGTCTCTCCTTTGCTACTCGCTAGACAACTTGAGGATGGCCATGAAGGCCTCCTGGGGTATCTCCACCTGGCCGATCCTCTTTAAGCGCTTCTTCCCCTCCCGCTGCCGCTCCAGGAGTTTCCGCTTGCGGGTTACATCGCCCCCGTAGCATTTGGCTAAGACGTTCTTCCTCAGGGCCCTCACCGTCTGGCGGGCGATAACCCGGTTCCCTATGGATGCCTGGATAGGAACAGCGAAGAGTTGCCGAGGGATAAGTTCTTTCAACTTTTTGACCAGGGCGCTCCCCTTGGCGTAGGCCTGGTCCCGGTGGACGATGACCGACAGCGCATCCACAGGCTGCTGATTGACCAAGATTTCCAGTTTGACCATATCCGCTGGCCGATAGCCGGAGAAGAGGTAGTCCAGAGAAGCGTAACCCCGGCTCTTGGACTTCAACTGATCGTAGAAATCGACGATCACCTCTGAGAGAGGCATCTGATATTTGAGTAGGACCCGCTCCCGATCCAGATACTCCATCCGCTCGAACTCCCCTCGACGAGTGGTAACCAATTCCATAATGGGGCCGATATAATCGGCGGGGGTGAAGATGCTGATCTCCATCCAGGGCTCCTGAACCTCCGCGATCTCACCCGCCGAAGGCACATCGGCTGGGCTGTCCACCACCTTCATCTCCCCCTGCTGGGTGAGCACGTGGTACTCCACGCTGGGGGCGGTGGTCAAAAGGTCGAGGCCATACTCCCTCTCTAGCCTCTCCTGGACGATCTCCATATGAAAGAGGCCCAAAAAGCCACAGCGGAAGCCAAAACCTAGGGCCTGGGAGTCCTCGGGTTCGTAGACCAGAGAGGCGTCATTGAGGCGGAGTTTCTCTAAGGCGTCTTTGAGCAGGTGGTAATCCTCTCCCTCCGCGGGGTAGAGACCGGCAAAGACCATAGACTTGACCGGTCGATAGCCGGGCAAGGGCTGGGAAGCGGGGTGCTCCGCCTCGGTTATAGTGTCCCCTACCGAGCAGTCGCCCACCCTTTTGAGTCCCGTGGCCACGTACCCCACCTCCCCGGCCTCTAGACCAGCAACAGGAGACATGATCGGCCTAAAGATGCCCACCTCTAGGGGCTCCAGTTCCCTCTGATTGGAGAAGAGGATCAACTTGCGGTCCTTCGCCAGCCTCCCATCGACCCCCCGCACATAGGCCACCACCCCCTTGTAAGGGTCGTAGTGGGAGTCGAAGATAAGGGCTCGAAGCAACGCTTCGGGTTTCCCTTTCGGAGGAGGGATGCGGCTCACCACCGCCTCTAGGACCTCTTCGGTGCCGATCCCTTCCTTGGCCGAGGTGCGTATCACCTCCTCGGCGGGGACAGCCAAAAGGCCCTCCATCTCCTGGGCCACCCCCTCGGGGTCGGCCATGGGAAGGTCGATCTTGTTGGCTACGGGGACGATGACTAGGTTCTGCTCCAAGGCCATGTAGAGGTTAGCCACCGTCTGAGCCTGGATCCCCTGAGCAGCATCGACCACCAGGATGGCTCCTTCGCAGGCAGCGAGAGCCCGGGAGACCTCGTAGGTGAAATCCACATGGCCTGGGGTATCGATGAGGTTCAGTTCATACTTCTCTCCATCGCGAGCCTCATAGATCATCCGCACGGCGGAGGCCTTGATGGTCACTCCCCTCTCTCTTTCCAGGTCCATCTGGTCCAGCACCTGCTCCATCATCTCCCGGGGAGAGATGGTCCCCGTCTGCTCCAGGAGTCGGTCGGCCAGGGTGGACTTGCCATGGTCTATATGGGCGATGATACAGAAATTGCGGATGTGGGATTGATCCATCCTCAATTACCTTGAACCTTCTTCAAGCAAAAGATTATTTTCAAAGCAATTCATGCTCAAACGTTCACCATTTTTGAATGATCGATGCGAAGGCTAGGAACGCGAAGTAAGCGGCCACAACTGTGGGGACCATCTTCTGGTAGACGGCCTGCAGCCGGGCTTTGTAGTACTCAACTGTAAGGATCAGGCAGAGGTGCATCGGCGATATGAGGTAGGAAAAGATCATCGTTAGGTATATGACGCTGGTCAAGACCAGGGATGGGTTCCCAGCCATTATCATGGCTATAGGGATGATTATGGCGATCCCCGCCGTGGGCATGGCCGTGGCCAGGCCTACGATCCAGGCTATGGCGATGAGGAGGAAGGTGGTCGGCAATCGTGTGGCCTCGATATAGGGTAGAAGGTTCGAGACCGCTCCTGAAGCCTCCATCATATATCGGAAGCACATGACGCCGACTATGGCAAAGGGAAGCCTCCAATCGAAGCCCTGCCTCAAAAGTAGAGCAGCTCTCCGAGGCTTGACCTTATCGATCACCAGGACAAAGGCAATCCCGATGGCCAGGGCAAAGGCCATATCCACTCCCAGGATATTCAACAAGACCACCAGAACGATAGGTGACATGTTCACAGGAATCGATAGGAGAGTCTTCGCGTCTCTACGCTTTTCGCTCCCCGCCTCATCCTCGACCTTGCGGACCGAAACGAGATAGCCCAAAAGCAAATAAAGCAGGACTACAGGAAACTGTATCAGAATTAGGGAGTAGAGACCAACGCCCGTCAAACTGGCTATGAGTATCAAGGGCGGCGAAAGGGGGTAGATGAAGAAGGCCCAGTGTCTAAACCAGACGTTTACGAAACTCCTTTCCTCTCCATTCAGGTTCAGCCGCTTGGCCTCGTCATCTATCAATGGAGCAGAGAGGAGGGCGCCCCCAGACATAGGTAACGCTCCCATCACCGCCGGCAGGAAGATCAAAACAGCGCGACTTGAGAGGACACTCTTAACACTCTTGATTAGGTTATCCAACATCCCGGTCTCTTTCATACAATGTGCGAGTATGGGGATTAGGGATACAATCGATATTAAATCCAATGTGGTCACATCCGTCAAAGCCGAAGTAAAGACATCCGCAAACTGTTGAGGGGATAACCGAGAGAAGAGACCCAACGTGACCGCGCCGATCAGCAGCGCTAGGCCATAGTTGACCCGCCTCATAACGGCGATGACTATAAACGTCAAGGAAACGAGAAACCCGATAGCCTGAATCAATTTAGGATACCTGTTTAGAGTAGTGCGTTGCCTGGGAGAGGCTTTCTTCAATAGCCTTCTCCAGATCAATAGCAACCCCTCTCTCACTCTTGCTCAAATGGATGAAGAACTCCACGTTCCCCGCAGGGCCCAAAAGAGGCGAGGGGATGAGCCCAAGGATTCGCAGCCCCAGGTCCTGGGCCATCGTTGCCACCTTATGGAGAACCTGCCGATGAACCTCTGGATCTTTCACCACGCCCCCCTTCCCTACCTGCTCCCGTCCGGCCTCGAATTGAGGCTTGACCAGGGCGATGATCTGACCCTCGGCTTTCAAGAAGTTCAACACAGGCGGCAAAGTCAATCCCAACGATATGAAGGAAACGTCGATGGTAGCCAGATCGATGGGTTCGGGCAGGCCTTCCAAATATCTGACATTCGTCCGCTCTAAGGCCACAACTCGGGGATCCTGGCGCAACTCCCAAGCCAGTTGCCCATAGCCGACATCGATGGCGTAGACCTTTGCCGCTCCATGCTGTAAGAGGCAATCGGTGAAGCCCCCGGTGGAGGCCCCCACATCGGCGCAGATAAGCCCTGCTACATCTAACCGAAAGCGACTCAACGCCTCCTTCAATTTGAGGCCCCCTCTGCCGACGTAGGGAAGAGCCTCCTTCAGGGTGATCTCCGCCTCAGTGGGCACCCGTTTCCCCGGCTTATGGGCCACTTGTCCATCGACTTTGACCTTTCCAGCCAAGATGAGGCTCTGGGCCCTCTTCCGGCTCTCGACTAACCCTCGTTCCACTAGTAAGGTATCCAGACGTCTCTGGGCCATGATCAGCCCCCAGGGAAGGGTTGACGAAGATGTGAGAATAGGGTATTATCTACCACGTTACTCCTGGGAGCGGAAACCATGCTGAAAGAACTCATCATCTCCATGCGGCCCAAGCAATGGACCAAGAACTTCTTCATCTTCGCCGCACTCATATTTGACCTCAAGTTGTTCGAGCCGGTCCTCTTGGGCCGCACCATCCTGGCCTTCATCCTCTTCTGCCTCTTCTCCAGTTCCGTTTACCTAACAAATGACTTGGTTGACATAGAGAGGGACCGCCAACACCCCACCAAGCGGTTTCGCCCCCTGGCCGCCGGGAGGCTGAAGAGATCGTGGGCCCTGGCGGCGGGGATCCTTTTGCCCCTCCTCGGCCTGCCTGTCGCCTTTTATCTCGCTCCCCTCTTCAGCGTCATCTCTCTAGCCTATCTCGCTCTCCAAACCGCCTACTCCTTCGTCCTCAAGAATCTAGTCATCATCGACGTGATGAGTGTGGCCGGGGGATTCGTACTGCGAGTGGCCGCGGGTGCGGTAGTGGCCCAGGCGGAGCGCTTCTCCCCCTGGCTCTACATCTGCATGACGCTATTGGCCCTCTTCATAGGCCTGGGGCGGCGGCGGGAGGAATTGATACTCCTAGAGGATAACGCTAACCAACACCGCAAGATTCTGGAAGAGTACTCCCCCGCCTTCATAGACGAGATGCTCAACGTGGTCACCGCCTCCACCATCATCGCCTATTCCCTATACACCTTCTCCGCCGAAAACCTGCCAGCCAACAAATCGATGATGCTCACCATCCCCTTCGTCATCTACGGGCTGCTAAGGTACCTCTATCTGATACATCAGAAGAACATGGGGGGCAGCCCAGAAGAGATAGTACTCAAAGACATCCCCTTGCTGGTCAGCATCCTCCTCTGGGGGGTTGCAGTAGTAATTATACTCTATCTCTTCTAGGACCCAAAGCCGATTGCAGCGTAGCCACTCTTAGGTGGCATCAGGCTACCGCCGGCCGATGGCTAGAGTGATCTCCGGGACGCCCAGACCCACGGTCAACTCAAAAGAGGCGATGACGAATTCGGACTCCTCCCTCTCCAAGATGGTGTTTATGCGCTTCACCTTATGAGTGACGTTCACGATGAGTTCAGCGAGTTTCTCGTCGCTCACCATCTCAGTGGCCACCGTCTTGGCCTTCGCGGCCCTATCTTTGAACCCGGTCAATAGTTCGCCCACTCTGTCCTGGGCCGCCTTCTCATCGCCCACTACTCCACTGGCTGCCTGCTTGGCCTTCTCGGCGCCCTCTTTGAACCTGTCCAGGAGCCCCCCAACCTTATCTTGAGCCATCTCCACCCTCCTAGTGAGTTGCAGGTGATTTTACCCTTAGGGCCAGTTCAACGGCCCGCTACGCTCTGGCTGCCATGCCCACCATCGCATGAGCGTTGATACCATAATAGTTGCCCAGGCTGCTCTGGTCAATTCCCCATCTGGTATGAGAGGCCACACCAAACTTTTCATGTTGATGGTACGGGCCATAGCCCAAAAGGCCAGGAGATGAAAGATAGGCCATCCATAGGATGGCCCATCTTTCTCCAAAGAAGTCGCATCTACCGCTTGGTGTATTGAGGAGCCTTGCGTGCTCTCTTGAGACCCGGCTTCTTCCTCTCTTTCACCCGAGGGTCACGGGTCAGGAAGCCCCGCTTGCGCAGGGTAGGTCGGAGTTCGGGATGGGCTTCCAGCAAGGCCCGGGCTATCCCGTGACGGACGGCCCCCGCTTGGCCCGAGATGCCGCCGCCATTCACCCGTACTGTGATACGGAACTTGCCTTCCACGCCTGTGACCACCAAGGGCTCCTTCAGATACAAGAGGTCTGTCTCCCGGGAGAAATACTCCTCCGCCGGCTTCTCGTTGACCATGATACCGTTGCCCCCGGGGTAAAGTCTAACTTGCGCCGTCGCACTCTTTCGCCGGCCGGTGCCATAGTAATATCTCTCTGCCATAACGCCTCCTATAACTCCAACCACCGGGGGTTCTGGGCTTGGTGAGGGTGGCTCTCCCCCTCATAGATCTTCAGTTTCCTCATCATGGCCCTTCCCAAACGGTTATGAGGCAGCATCCCCCTGACCGCAAGACGGATGACCCGGGTGGGATGCTTCCTGAGCATCTCCGCCAAGGTGGCACTCCGTAGTCCACCGGGGTAGCCGGAATGGCGGTAGTAGATTTTATCCTCCAGTTTCTTGCCCGTCACCCGGATCTTAGCCGCGTTTATCACTATCACGTAATCCCCGGTATCGAGATGGGGGGCATAATAGGGCTTATGCTTGCCTTGCAGGATCTTAGCCACTTCCGAGGCCAAGCGCCCCAAAACCTTCCCTTCCGCATCTACGACGTACCAGCGGCGCTCTATATCCTTTGGCTTTGTCGCACAGGTCTTCATATCGCATACCGCGCGGGATAAGTCACCTTGGTGAGGCAGAGCCCATGGGCCGGGAGGAGATCTCCCGCTCGGCTCCTATCCTTCGCCTCCAAGACCTCGCTGAACCCCTGGGGGCTCAGTTCTCTCCGCCCCACAAGGAGCAAAGTGCCCACGATACTCCGCACCATCCGCTTCAAGAAAGCGTTGGCCACAAGATCGATATAGATGTAGTCCCTTTCTCTACAACAAGAGACCTCTAGCATCTGGCGCACGGTGCTTCCCCCTGGTCGGGCACGGCCGAATGAGGCGAAGTCATGGACTCCGATCAAGGACCCCAAGGCTTCCTTTATGGCTTCTAGATCTAACTCCCCCACCCAGTGATAGGTGTAGAGCCGGGACAGGGGCGAGCGAACAGATCGGTTGAAAATGGTGTATCTGTATTTGCGACCTAGGGCGCTCTTACGAGCGTGGAAATCTCGGGGAACTTCCGAGAGTTTAAGGATTGCTATGTCAAAGGGCAAAAGAGCGTTTAGGGCCCTCTCTAACTCTGAAAGTGACCTCTTACAACCGGTAGAGAAACTGATCACCTGACCGGTGGCGTGAACGCCGGCGTCCGTCCGCCCCGCTCCCACAATTTTGGTTTGCTCTTGCGTCACTGAGGCGAGAGCCTTTTCTATCTCCTCCTGAATCGTTATCTCCCTTTTCTGCCTCTGAAAGCCTGCGTACCGCGTGCCATCATATTCCACCACCGCTCCAAGGTGCATTTTGCTACTCGACCAGCTCCAAAATCACCATAGGCGCTGCGTCCCCCAGGCGGGGACCCAGTTTCACCAGCCGTGTATATCCCCCTGGCCGCTCCTCGTAGCGAGGAGCGATCTCGTCAAAGAGCCGCTTCACTATCCGGGCATCAGTAATAGTGCGCAACACCTCTCTCCAAGCGTGGAGATCTCCACGCTTGGCCAGAGTTATCAGCCTCTCCGCTTCCCCTCGCACGGCCTTGGCCTTGGCCTCGGTGGTGCGGACCCTTTCGTGCCGGAAGAGTTCGGTGATGAGGTTCCGGAAGAGGGCGCGCCTATGTCCTCGGGAGCGCTTGAGACGACGGCCAGCCACCCGGTGCCTCATGAGGCCATCTCCTCAATAAAGGCCAAAAACCCCCTCTCGTCCAACGCCTCCTTAAGTTCCTCAAGGGATTTCTGGCCGAAGTTCCGGATGGCCAACATCTCCTCGTCCCCTTTCTGGAGCCTCTCCAGGATCTCACCCGCCTTGGTGAGCCCCGCTCTCCTCAAGCAATTGAAGGCCCGTACGGAGAGGTCCAGATCCTCTATCGGCATCTCGTAGATCCGAGATGGGATCGCCTCTTCGACCTCTTCTACCTCCTCCACAACCAAGCCGCCGTAATCGACAATGAGAGCCAAGTGGCGAACCAGTATCTGGGCGGCTGTGCTTAAGGCCTCCTCTGGCTGGATGCTGCCATCGGTCCATATCTCCATCACCAGTTCATCGAAATCGGTTACTGGGCCCACACGGACACGCCCCACATTGTACGCCACCCTCCGCACCGGGCTGAAGATGGCATCCACCGGCAACTCCCCGATGGGTAACTTCCCCCGCTCCTCGCTGGGAGAGTACCCCCGACCCCGTTCCACAACTAACTCCATCTCCAGATGAGCCTCATCGGAATCCAGCGTCGCCAGTTTTAGAGTGGGATTGATGATCTCCACGTCGCTGGGACACTCTATATCCCCGGCGGTAAGCACCCCTTCTCCCTTCTTAGATACATAGAGACGTACCGGGCCATCGGTGTGAAGCCTAAACCTGATCTGCTTCACGTTCAAAATGAGGGCCACCGTATCCTCTTTTACATGAGGGAGGGGCGAGAACTCATGATGGATGCCGTTCACTTTGATAGAAGTTACCGCCGCTCCAGACAGGGAAGAAAGAAGCACCCTTCTTAGGGAATTGCCCAAAGTGATACCGTATCCCGTCTCCAGCGGGCCGATAACGAACTGCCCGTAGTTCTTAGAAGAAGCCTCACACTCTACTTTGGGAAGAACTAGATCCAACAAGAGTACAACCTCCTGAAAACTACCTACTATAATATCCCACGATCAACTGCTCCGAGAGAGGGATCTCCACATCACCCCTAGAGGGGAAAGCCACGACCCGCGCCGATAGGGTCTCCTCGTCCAGGCTCAACCATTCGGGAAGGGGCCTCTCTCCCAGCCTCTGGGCCACATCCCGAAAGTAGGTCTTCTCCTTGGCCCTCTCTCGCACCGCTATCTCATCCCCAGGGCGAACTAGGTAGGAGGGGATGTTTGTTTTCCTCCCGTTGACGCTGAAATGGCCGTGGCGCACCAGTTGTCGAGCCTGGGCTCGGGAGGAGGCTAAGCCTAAACGATAGACGACATTGTCCAGCCTGGTCTCGAGCATCTTTAGGAGGTTGAGACCGGTGAGTCCCGGACGCCGCTCGGCCTCCTCGAAGTAACGGCGGAACTGTCCCTCCAAGACACCGTAGATCCGTTTAGCCTTCTGTTTCTCCCGCAACTGCGTCCCATATTCCGATACTCGTCGCCGGAATTGGCTCCGCCTACCGTGCATGCCCGCCGGATAAGACCGTCGCTCCATGGCACACTTTGGGGTGAAACACCTTTCTCCCTTCAGAAAGAGTTTCTGCCCTTCTCGACGACATAACTTACATACAGGCCCTCTATATCTGGCCATCATACCTCCAAAGCCAAAACCTCGGTTAGACTCTCCGCTTCTTGGGAGGCCGGCAGCCGTTATGGGGGATGGGGGTCACATCGCTTATCGATGTCACCTTTAACCCTGCGGCCTGCAAGGAGCGAATGGCCGCTTCCCGTCCTGGGCCAGGCCCCTTGACCAGAACATCTACCTCCCTTACCCCATAATCCGTCGCCCGCTTAGCCGTGGCTTGGGCTACCATTTGGGCGGCGTAAGGGGTGCTCTTGCGGGAGCCTTTGAACCCTGCTGTCCCCGCGCTACCCCAAAATAGCACATCGCCGGCCTGGTCGGTGAGGGTGATGATGGTGTTATTGAAAGTGGCATGGATGTGAGCCCGGGCGTGAGGTACGTTCCTCTTCTCTCGCCTCGGCCTCCGCCGTGTGGTCTTCCTGCGCACCATCTCTATCTCCTTTCCAGCGAACCATGAAATAGAACTAGCCAGTCGTTACTTCTTGGCCCGAGCCCGACGACGGCCAGCCACCGTCCTTCTGGGCCCACGCTTGGTGCGGGCGTTAGTCCTAGTACGCTGTCCCCGAACCGGGAGGTTGCGCCGATGGCGAATCCCCCTGTAGCAGCCGATCTCTTGCAGCCTTTTTATGTTCTGGGTCACCTCCCGGTGAAGATCGCCCTCCACCCTATACCCCGCATCGATAATGGAGCGGATACGGGTGACCTCATCTTCAGCCAGATCCTTTACCCTGATGTTGGGATCTACCTTCGCCTGAGCCAAGACCTTCTGGCTGGAACTCCTGCCGATCCCATAGATACGGGTCAGCCCGATCTCCACCCTTTCGTTGCGGGGCAGATCCACCCCGGCGATCCTAGCCATCTCCTACCTCCTCCATCACTTTCCCTGTCTCTGCTTATGCTTCGGGTTCCTGCAGATCACCCGCACAACCCCTTTGCGCTTCACGATTTTGCAATGCTCACACCGAACCTTCACTGATGGTTTAACTTTCATATAAATCACCCCTACAGAGCCGTCAGAATCTCCGGCTCCCCTTCCCTAATGGCTATGGTATGTTCGAAGTGGGCCGAGAGTTTCCCGTCGTTGGTGACCACCGTCCAGTTATCGTCTCGGACTCGGGTGAGATAGCCACCCACATTGACCATAGGCTCCAGAGCCAGGGTCATCCCGGCCTTCAGTGCCGGCCCTCGACCAGGCTGGCCGAAGTTGGGCACCTGGGGGTCCTCATGCATCTGCCGCCCGATCCCATGCCCTGTGTACTGGCGTACCACCGAGTAGCCCCGAGACTCGGCGTACTCTTGGATAGCCCAAGAGATATCCCCCACATAGAGACCATCCCGAGCCTGGGCGATACCGGCTAAGAGCGCTCCCCTGGCCGTGGCCATCAGATCCTTGGCCTCATCACTTATCTCTCCCACACCCACAGTCAGGGCCGCATCCCCCTGGTAGCCTTTGTAGATCACCCCGATGTCCAGACTCACGATATCCCCTGACTTGAGGATGCGCAGCCCCGGGATGCCATGGACCACCTCCTCATTCACCGAGACACAGAGGGAGGCCGGAAACCCTCGATACCCTTTGAAGGAGGGAACCCCCCTTTTTCGATTTATGAACGCTTCGGTTAGAAGATCCAGTTCTCTGGTGGCCATCCCCGGCCTAATCCGCTCCACAAGATAAGCCAGGGCCTGGGCCACGATCCTGCCCGCTTCCCGCATGCGGGCTAACTCCCAGGAACTCTTTAGAACGATCATCATGGAGAGAGGGCTGTGAGGATCTTCTCTTGAACGCTTTCTATGCCTTGTTCCCCATCGATCTCCGTCAAGAGCCCCTGGCAGCGATAGTAGTCTATGAGGGGAGCGGTCTCCTCACTATAAACCCGAAACCTTCTTCTCACTGTCTCCTCTCTATCGTCGGAGCGCTGATAGAGATCTCCGCCGCACTTATCGCACACCCCCTCCTCCTGAGGAGGGTTAAAAAATAGGTGATAGTTGGCTTGACATCGGCGGCAGGTCCGCCGGCCAGATAACCGCTCGATCAAGGCGCCCTCTGAAACCTGAATAACAAGCACCCTGTCTACCCTTTTCCCCCTCTCGGTCAGGATACCCTCCAGAGCCTGGGCCTGCTCTATGGTGCGAGGGAAGCCATCGAGGATCACCCCTTGGGCACAATCGGGCTCCTTCAACCGCTCCTCGAGCATGGCGTTGGTCACCTCGTCGGGGACCAGTACTCCACGCTCCAGATATGATTGGGCCTTCCCCCCCAATTCCGTCCCCCTTTCCATCGCTTCCCGGAAGAGATCACCCGAGGCCACGTGAGGTATCCCCAGCCTTTGAGAGAGCAAAGCGGCCTGAGTCCCCTTGCCGGCGCCCGGTGGGCCCAGGAGGATGAGGTTCACCTCAAGAACCCCTCATAGTGGCGCATTAAGAGTTGGGCCTCCAGTTGCTTCATCGTATCTATCACCACCCCCACCACGATCAAGAGCCCGGTGCTGGTGATGATCATGGTCTCCATAGGGGTCACCCTGGCCACGAAATAGGGGAGCACCGCCACCACGCCCAAGAAGAGCGCCCCGGCTAAGGTGATCCTCCTCAGCACCCGGTTTAGGTATTCCTGGGTGCGAGCCCCGGGCCGGATGCCGGGGATGAAGCCACCCTGACGTTGCAGGCTCTCCGGGATATTCTGCTGCTGGAAGATGATGTCGGTATAGAAGTAGGTGAAGCCCACCACCATGAAGAAATAGAATATCCAATAGAAAACCCTTTGGGTATCAAAAGCGTTGACGATCCCCATGGCCACCTGCGAGATGAAGGCGTTATCCACATACTGGAAGTAGCCAGCGATCACCCCAGGGAAGATGAGGAGGGTGGAGGCGAAAATGAGGGGGATCATTCCCGCGGAGTTGACTCGCAAGGGGATATGGGTGCTCTGTCCGCCGTATATCTTGGTCCCCCGGACCCTCTTTCCATATTGCACTGGGATCCGTCTCTGTCCCTCATAGATGAAGACGATGGCCGCCACAGTGATCGTCCCGATGACGGCGAAGGCTATGAGCCCCGGGACGTTAGTGCGCAGATCTCTCCCCACCTGCTGGGGGATGCGAGCCACTATACCCCCGAAGATGATCAAAGAGATGCCGTTCCCCACCCCCTGCTCGTCTATCAGTTCTCCCAGCCACATAGCGAACATGGTACCCGCCGCGAGAGCGGAGATAGTGGCCAGGGTGGGCAAGAGCGCCTCCCCCGAGAACCCCCAGTTGGTCAAGACCGGAGGGGTGGTGCGGGTGAGCCACGTAGCCTGACCCACCCCTGATAAGGCAGCCAAAGGCACGGTCAAAATATGAGTATACTGGTTGATCCTCTGCCTACCCGCCTCGCCCTCTTTGGCCATCTCTTCCAGTCGAGGGATCATAGGCTGAAGCAACTGCATGACGATAGTGGCCGTGATATAGGGGTAGACCCCCATAGCCACCACGGAGAAGGTGGACATCGCTCCCCCGGAGAGCATGTCGAAGAGGCCCAAAAGTTGACTCTGTCGAAAGACGGTGCGGAGGGCATCGGCATCCACCCCCGGCAAGGGGATATGGGCCGCCAAGCGGTAGACCACCAGGATCACCAGGGTGAAGAATATCTTGCGCCTGAGATCCGGCAATTTGAAGGCGTTGAGCACCGCTCTTATCGTCTCCATCGCTCGCTACCTCCTACCACGCACCCAGTTGAACTCCAAAACCTCGATCTCACCCCCCGCGGCCTCGATCTTCGACCGAGCGGTATGGGAGAAGGCGTGCGCCCGAACGGTCAAGGGCTTCTCCACATTTCCTCTACCTAATACCTTAACCGGGAGAGCGGCCGATTTGATTATCCCGGC
>DAOULQ010000185.1:0-4942 GCA_034419095.1 Anaerolineae bacterium
GAGCAGAGTACGGAGGCCATCAAACCAGAAGCGTCAAGCGATACCATCAGGATCTCCATCAACTCATGTTAACAAGAACCCCTCCCTTCACCCATCTTCATACCAGGAAGGGGAAGCCGGAGGATAATGGCTTCGTGGAACGCTCTCATCGCACCGATGATGAGGAGTTCTATCGCCTGGAAAAGACTTCATGCTTAAAGCCTCAGAGTGGATATACTACTACAACTACGACCGCTCTCACCATGGTTTAGGAGGAAAGAGCCCTATTGAGGCTCTCTAGGAGATAGACCCCAAGTTGCCATCCTTACAGGATTTCGAGGGAAGAGATATCCTCTTCTTGCCTCTCATCATCTTAGACCATAGAATCACTCTCCTAGGGGGTGGTATCGAGGTCTATAGACATTACAGCCTCAGCCTATTCCGAGCCTGTTGAAAAAGTGGGATGAAATCTTCGGCAATCGATGATTTCTCCCTCAAACCGTTAGGATTTGAATAGTTATAGGAACAGAAAGTGGGAAGAGATACTGCGGATGTAATTTCTTTCCCACTATGCTAGAGGAGTCAAGGGATAGAAAAGAGGGGTGAAGAGAAGTATAGAGGAGAAGATTCTCTTTCGTGAAGGGGTGGAATATGTGCGCTCTATTGCTTCCGACACCCTCCCGTTATTTGGGTTGACGGCATCCCCCTTTTGGGTTATGCTGGCAGTCAAACAGACAGGGGTCAGGGGTTGCCATCCTGTGAGTCAGAACCTACCATAGATGGTAGTTGAACCAAAAAGGTTGACACGTATCCGGCTCTTCTAAGACGGAGGACGATAATAGTTAGGAGCGTGTGATGAGTAATGACAAAGACAGAAGCCAAAGCGGCGGCCACATGTCAGGCGATGGACCAGGGCCAGGGAGTGAGTTAGATCGAACCATTGTCAATACCATCAGAGCATTGGCGATGGACGCAGTGCAAAAGGCTAACTCTGGTCACCCAGGTATGCCTATGGGGATGGCGGAGGCGGCCTATGTGTTGTGGAGCCGATTTTTGAAGCACAACCCGGTCAACCCTCGTTGGCCAGACCGCGACCGCTTCGTCCTTTCAGCAGGTCACGGCTCCATGCTGTTATACAGTTTACTCCATCTATCCGGATATGATCTTCCCCTGAGCCAGTTGAGGAGTTTTAGGCAATGGGGAAGCATCACCCCAGGCCACCCCGAATATGGCATGACGCCAGGCGTGGAGACCACTACTGGTCCCCTGGGACAGGGGTTCGCCAACGGAGTGGGTATGGCTATCGCGGAACGCTTCTTGGCCCAACTATTCAACCGGGATGGCTACCCCATCGTAGATCACTATACCTATGGTATCGTCAGCGACGGAGACCTGATGGAGGGCATTTCCCACGAGGTCGCTTCCATAGCTGGTCACTTGGGCTTGAGCAAGATGATCTACCTCTACGACGACAACGGAATTACCATAGAAGGGAGTACGGCCCTCACCTTCAGCGAAGATGTGACCAAAAGGTTCGAAGCCTATGGATGGTTGGTCCTGGAGGTGGATGGTCACGATATGCAAGCGGTTGCTGAAGGCTTGCGATCGGCTCAAAGGGAAGTTCAGCGCCCCACGTTGATACGGTGTCACACCCACATAGCCAAGGGTAGCCCGAATAAACAAGACACGGCTGCCGCTCATGGTGCGCCCTTGGGCGAGGAAGAGGTCCGTCTCACGAAGGAGAAGATGGGCTGGCCTCTGGAGCCCACATTCCTAGTGCCTCAGGCGGTCTACGACTACTTAGGAGAACGGAGGGTAGCCTGGGCGAAAGAGGAGGCTAAGTGGCAGAAACTATTCTCCGAATACGCTGCCGCACACCCAGATCTGGCAGACCTCTGGAGGCAAGTGATGGCTGGTCAACTGCCAGAAGGATGGACCGAGCATCTACCAACCTTTGAGGCAGGCGATCAGATAGCCACCCGCTCAGCCTCGGGGAAGGTACTCAACGCCATAGCCCCTCATCTGCCGACGTTGATAGGGGGCTCGGCCGACCTGGCTCCCTCCACTAAGACCTATCTAAGCGGCTATGGCTCCCTCAGTAAGAGCGATTTGGGAGGGCGCAACCTCCATTTCGGTATAAGAGAGCATGGTATGGGCGGCATACTCAACGGCCTGGCTCTACATGGAGGGATCATCTCTTATGGGGGCACCTTTCTCGTTTTCTCTGACTATATGCGGCCAGCCATCCGTTTAGCAGCCATGATGCATCTGCCAGTCATCTATATTTTCACCCATGACAGCATCTTTGTGGGCGAGGATGGTCCCACCCACCAGCCGGTGGAACAGTTGGCCGCCCTGCGAGCCATACCAGGCCTAGTGGTCATCAGGCCGGCTGATGCCAACGAGACAGCCGTGGCTTGGAGAGTGGCCTTGGAGAGAAGGGACCCAGTGGCCCTCTTGCTCACCAGGCAGAAATTGCCGGTGTTAGACCGCGAGGGCGCCGAGGGCGTGACCCGGGGGGCCTATACCCTGAGTGGCAGCGAACTCGAAGCACCAGACCTGATGATGTTGGCCAGCGGGTCGGAGGTACACCTGGCCCTCGGAGCGGCTAGCGAATTGGGAAAGAAAGGGATAAGCGCGAGGGTGGTGAGCTTCCCCAGTTGGGAGCTATTCGAAGAGCAGCCGCAATCCTACAAAGATGGGGTGCTGCCTCCATCGGTTCTGCTACGATTAGGGGTAGAGGCCGCTGTCGGCCAAGGATGGGAGAGGTATCTGGGGCCCCAGGGCCAGATGATCAGCATTGGTCGCTTCGGGGCCTCAGCGCCGTATAAGGTCTTGGCCGAGAAGTTTGGCTTCACGATCTCCGATATCGTATCTAAGGCCGAGGCGATGTCGAGTACGTCCGAGGTTCGTTGACGGCAATCGTGACATGAAGAACCCCCACTAGCGTCGATAGGGGCACCATGGAGGCAGAGGCTACTGCCTGGGCGGGAAGGTGGTGAACTCTGTACATGATGAGCTCGTTTCGATAGAGTTGATGGGGGCTATACCTGGGTAAGGGATTGATTGGATGGGGTTCAAAGAGTAGGACATACGTCGCAGAATTCCACCATCTGCGGGACGCCATTTCGCACACATCACTATTTGCAACTTTCATTGGGAGTGATATAATAGATTATAGTTCGAGGAGGAGCGGCACACAACTTAATACTCGGTGCGGCGATGCCCGGGCTAGCCACCCGGTGGCCCAAGCGCAATGATAGCGCGTTGAGTGTGATTGTTTGCTTGAAGAGGGTCAGATGCGGATCGGAGTGCTGACGGGTGGTGGGGATGTGCCCGGGCTTAATGCTGCCATACGGGTTGTGGCACGGCGTGCCTTCGAGTATGGTTACGGTGTTGGGCATTAGAGATGGCTGGGTCGGGCTATTGGAAGGGGATATGGGATCCCTGGATTTGAAGAGCGTCTCGGGAATTCTGCATGTGAGTGGCACTGTCCTGGGGACCTCCCGCACTAACCCTCTCGAGAGGGAGAGGGGTGTAGAGAGGTGCCTGGAGAAGGCCAGGGATTTCCATATCGATGCCTTGGTAGCCATTGGGGGTGACGACACCTTAACGGTGGCGGCGGCTCTGTTTGAGGCTGGAATGTCCATAGTAGGGGTCCCCAAGACCATGGATAACGACGTAGCGGAGACCGACAGTTGCATCGGTTTTAACACCGCAGTGACCATGGTGGCTGAGGCCTGCGACCGGCTCCATACCACTGCCAATTCTCACCATCGTGTAGTAGTGGTGGAGGTTATGGGTCGAGATGCGGGGTGGTGGGCCACTATAGGCGGGCTGGCTGGAGGGGCGGATTTCATCCTCATCCCAGAGTATTCCTGCACCCTGGAAGAGATCTGTAACCACATAGGGCGCCGTTGTGAGGAGCAAGGGAAGGGCTTCAGCATAATCGTGGTCTCCGAGGGGGCCGATATCCACGACGTGGGGGGAGATGAGGATCTGGGGGAAACGGACGGGTTCGGTCACGTGCGATTGGACAGGCGTGACATGGGTAAAGCTCTGTCCAAGATGATAGAGAGGTGTACCGGCTTCGAGAGTCGATTTGGATACATGGTGGCCATCCAAGCCAACCGCATCGTCCCTGTGTCCCTGGAGAAGGTGACTGGAAAGACCAAGAAGGTCGATTTGGCACTGTATGAACTGGCCAAGGTATTCTATTAAGGAGGTGGAACATGGCTTTAAGACCATCTTTAGACGATCTGGACCTGAGTTTAGGCAAGAGAACCAGGCTCCACAGGCTGTTATATAAATACGGCCCCGGCAACGGCACCATGCTTCTCCTCCCCATCGATCATGGCCTGGAGCACGGGCCCCGAGACTTCCTCGCCAACCCGCCAAGTCAAGACCCAGAATACCAACTTCGGTTGGCCAAGGAGGGAGGTTTCTCGGGCATTGCCTTCCACATCGGCCTAGCTCAGAAGTATATGAGGGGGTACGCAGGAGAGGTGCCGCTAATCCTCAAACTGAACGGCAAGACCGGGATCCCCTCCGACGCCTACGCCTTCTCCCCCCAGGCCGCCTCGGTAGAGGACGCAGTTCGCCTAGGAGCCGACGCCGTGGGGTACACCCTCTATGTGGGCTCGCCCTCCCAGGGTGAGGATTTTCTCCAGTTGGGCCGTATTCGGGAGGAGTGTGATCGGTACGGTATGCCCCTCATCATCTGGTCCTACCCCCGGGGGGAGGCTATAGAGGCCAAAGGGGGTCGCGACAGCATCTACGCCGTGGATTACGCGGCCCGAGTGGCTAATGAGTTGGGGGCCGACTGCGTCAAGTTGAACATGCCAGAATACGACCCCAGCCGGAAGGACCAATACCCCAAAGAATACAGAGAACTGGCCCTCAGTCCAGCGGAGGCCATAAAGAAGGTGGTCCGGTCGGCGGGAAAGGCTATGGTCTTGCTCTC
>DAOULQ010000186.1:0-10229 GCA_034419095.1 Anaerolineae bacterium
CCTCAATGCTTTGAGGTATTGGTTGCGAGAATACATGTCCATACCTCCATTCTACACCCGTTTCGGTTACATTTTATATTGCACAACCAATACCGTTTCGGTTACATTTTAGCTTGCAGAATACGGCTCCTTGACGGTAAGCCAAGGCGGTGGTATCATCTCTCCATGTAGTTCGAGGGGTAAGAGTTGGGAAAAATCGATAGCTCTCTTAAGCGACGATTGATGAAACAGCCTGAGGCGAAGGTTCGGCTCATCGTGCGTACCAGAGACAAACCTCAAGCCTATCGCTCTCTCCTGGCTAGAAAGGGGATCAAGGTAAAGCGGGAACTGGCGCTCATTAAGGCTTTAGCCATCGAGTGCGAGGCTTCCTCTGCTCTAGCCCTCCTACGAGAAAGGTGGGTTGTTTCCCTGGAAGAGGATAAGGAGGTACGGGCCCTTCCCACAGGGATCCTGTAAGGAAACCTAACCCTATCCCTTATATGAAGGATGTTATGGAAAAGATCGCTCATTCTTTGCTCCGAGATATGAAAAGTAAACCCGCGGATGCCCAGATCCCAGTCATCGTCAAATACGGGAAGTTCCGCAAGCGCCCCCTGGAGAGCCTTCTGGCCGGCATGCGTCCCTCTCGCACCTTCCGGATCATCCCCGCTGCGGCCCTCACCATCACCCCGAAAGCTATCGAGAGCTTGAGCCGTGAACCGGATGTGGAAAGGATATGGCCAGACCTCCCCGTCCGCGTCTGCCTCGACGCATCGGTCCCTCTCACCGGCGCGCCCCGGGTCTGGGAGGCAGGCTATACCGGGAAAGGGGTAAAGATCGCCATCTTGGACACGGGGATAGACCCCTACCACCCCGACTTCGCGGGGCGGATCGTGGCTACGGTCGATTTCACCGGCGAAGGGCCACAAGACCGTGATGGTCACGGTACCCATGTAGCAGGGATAGCCGCCGGTAGCGGGCAGGCTTCAAAAGGCAGATACCGCGGCCTGGCACCGGAAGCGAGCCTCTATATAGCCAAGGTCCTAGGTGGGGAAGGGGCCGGCCTGATGAGCGATGTGATGGCCGGTATCGAGTGGATCGTAGAGCAGGAGGTAGATATCATCAACCTCTCCTTGGGGGGCGACCCTCCCTGCGATGGCACCGATGCCCTATCCGTGACCTGTGACACAGCGGTAGAGAGGGGGTACGTAGTCTGCGTAGCCGCCGGGAACGGAGGGCCCGCACCCTATACCATCGGCCCCCCGGGGTGCGCGAAGCAAGTGATCACCGTAGGGGCCTCTACCGACCAAGATGAGGTGGCCGATTTCTCCTCCCGAGGCCCCACCACCGATGGGCGGGTCAAGCCCGATATCCTTCTCCCCGGCGCGGGGATCATCTCCTGCCGGGCTGAGGATACCTCTTTGGGCAACCTGGTGGGAGAGAATTATACCGAACTCTCGGGAAGCAGCATGGCCACCCCCCACGCCTCAGGGATAGCGGCCCTCATCCTCCAAGTGAGGCCGGAATTGACCCCCGCTCAAGTAAAGGCCCTTCTCATGGAGACCGCTCTAGATTTGGGGCTCTCACCCAACGACCAGGGGGCAGGCCGGGCCGATGCTTACGCCGCTTACTCAGAAGCACCGACCCCTACACCTACTCCTCCGGGAGAGGGTTGCCTTCTTCGCCTCCTAGGTCTATAGCCGATGCCCATAGATGATTTATGACTATGTAGAAAGTGGGTGGAGTGATTAGGGCCAGGCAAAGGATAGGGGTTTCGCTCAGCCGCGACCTAGGGCTCTTTGACGTCACTATGATCGGCGTGGCAGCCATGATCGGGGCCGGCATCTTTGTCTTGACCGGTATCGCCGCGGGCGAGGCCGGCCCGGGCCTCCTCCTGGCTTTTCTCCTCAACGGGCTGATTACCCTTTTCACCGCCGCTTCTTACGCCGAGTTAGGTTCTTGCTTCCCCGAGGCTGGTGGTGGCTACCTCTGGATCAAAGAGGGGCTATCCAATATCTTCGGTTTCCTCAGCGGCTGGATGTCGTGGTTCGCCCACTCCTTAGCCTGTAGCCTCTATGCGCTAGGTTTCGGGACCTACGCTGCTCACCTTCTCTCCTTGGGGGGACTCTCCTTCCTCGGCCTTTCCGAACCACTGGCCGCCGTACTCCTGGCTGTATGTATAGCCCTCCTTTTCAGTTATATAAACTACCTGGGGGCCTCGGAGACGGGGACGGTGGGCAATATCGTCACCCTGGCTAAGATAGCCATCCTGGTGGTTTTCGTACTCTTCGGTCTCCGCGCTATGACCAATCAAAAATGGCAAGGACATTTCTACCCTTTCTTGCCCCGCGGCTTAGGGGGCATCTTGGGGGCTATGGGGTTGACGGTCATCGCTTTCCAAGGGTATGAGATCGTGGCCCAATCGGGGGAGGAGGTTAAAGACCCCAAGCGCAACATCCCCCGCGCCACCTTTCTCTCTGTGGCCATCGTGGTCTTCATCTATCTGGCTGTGGCCTTTGTGGCCTTGGGGGCCATCGACTCCGGCGATCTACCCACTTGGCTATACTTGGGAGAGCACGCAGAGGTGGCGCTGGTGGAAGCGGCAAAGCAACTGCTACCTGGAGGGGCGGTGGTGATAATCATCGGGGGGCTGATGTCCACCATGTCCGCTCTCAACGCCACCATCTACTCCTCCTCCCGGGTCTCCTTCGCCATGGGGCGAGACCGCAACTTGCCAACCTTCTTCGCCCAGGTTCACTCTAAGCATAGAACGCCTCAATGGGCCATCGCTGCCTCTACAGGCTTGGTGATATTGATGGTGACCACCTTGCCCATAAAAGATGTGGCCAGCGCAGCCGATATCATGTTCCTCCTTCTCTTCATGATGGTTAATGTGACCCTTATTAGCCTCCGCAAGAAGAGGCCAGACCTCGATCGAGGCTACAGAGTTCCCTGGCTCCCCCTTGTCCCTCTCATCGCTATAGGTAGCCAAATATTTCTGGCCCTCTATCTCTTCCGGCTGAGCCCTATCGCTTGGTATACCACTCTCCTTTGGATAGTGGGGGGGCTCCTCTTCTACTACGCCTACGCCTCCCGTACCGAGGCCATGGAGGAACTATTCGAGATCATCCACGAAGAGGTAGTAGCGGTAAGGGGGTATTCGGTCCTCATCCCCGTCGCCGACGAGCAACAGGCCCACATGTTGAGTATCCTAGGAAGCGCTATCGCCAAAGACCAGGACGGAGAACTCTTCGCCCTCCATGTAGTGAGGGTGCCTTTACAACTCTCCCTCTTCGAGGGCCGCCACTTCTTGCGCGAAGGAAAACCCCTCTTAGAGGAGGTTATAAGACATGCCAAAGAGGTGGATGTCCCCGTTCACACCATGATACGTATGGGACATAATGTAGGGAAGGCGATCATCGACACCGCCATCAAGAGGGAATCTAACCTCATCCTCCTAGGTTGGCCGGGCTACACGGAGAGCGAGGATAAAGCCTTCGGTCGGGTGATAGACTACGTGACCCGGAACCCGCCTTGCGATCTGGCCGTGGTCAGGTTCAGGAAAAGGGAAGAGTTAAGACGGATCCTAGTCCCCACCGCTGGAGGGCCCAACGCCTCCCTAGCCCTGGAGTTGGCTATCTCCCAAGCCCGTCAATACGAAAAGCAACAGGGGATTAGACCTACTATCACCGCACTGCATGTAGTCCGAGAGGGGGACGAAGAAAAGAGTAGACGGGCGGAAAGGATGTTAGAGCAGACCATAGTCCCCTACGATTACCCCCTGGAGACTAGGGTGGTCACGGCTCCAGATGTGGTCACCGGCATCCTAAAAGAGGCTGAGGGGCACAACCTCGTGATCCTAGGGGCCACGCGAGAAGGGCTCTTCGACCAACTGCTTTTCGGCGCTATCCCCCGCCGGGTAGCCGAGGAGTGCCCTAAGACGGTGATCATGGTCAAGAGGTATCAAGGGCCGGTGAGATCCTGGATACGGAAGGTCATTATACGGGAGTGATCCAGAGAGTTGTGGTGGGTTTACAATTTTTGTAGCGTCGCAGTTTATCTCCTTCGATCCCGTAGATCTCAGGATCTAGGGATGCGACGTTTTACGTCTAATCCCCGTACAGGTCGGCGATATCTTCCAGAGCGCGCCTTTCTCTCCCTTCCCTACCTTTGGCGCCCATAGCCCTATAGAACCCCTCATCGTACTGACGAGTCCTAAGCACGATAGGCATGGGGACGGCGTGGCCCAAGATGAGGATCTCTTGACGGGTGTTCAGGCTCTCTAGGGCTCCACGCAGGAAACTCCGCCCTCCTACTCCGGTGAAGACGCTATCGATATCCCGCTGGTCGGTCAGTTTCCCCGTCACCCGGGTCCCTAGTTGGCTCATCACCTCCGGGTCTATCCCGCTGGGCCTCTGGTCGATCACTATGAGGGTCACGTAGAACTTCCGCAACTCCCGGGCGATGGTGCCGAAGATGGTCTGCCTGGAGACCTGAGGGCTCAAGAACTTGTGGGCCTCCTCTAAGGTAATGAGGAGGGGTTGCGGCTTGTCCGCCTCGTCCCTTGTCCTCTCGTACCGGTTTACCTTCTCTTGATATAGCCGGCGCACCCTTCGAGCCACAATATTGGCCACCAACATATAGTCGAGAGGCGTGTCATGGCGGCCAAAAACCAAGACTACATGTTGCCCCCTATCCAAAGCGGCCACCATCTCATCGATGGCCGAAAAGGCCACTTCGTCTCGCACATACTCCCGACCAGCGACCCGTTTCACTCTACGCTGAAGGGCTTTCAAGGACTCAGACTGGGCACCCGTGAGGTCGCAAAACCCCTTCAAGGCTTCGCTATCGCCGCTGTCGAGGGCCACCAGCCTCTTCATCCAACCCCTTCCGAAGCGAGCAAAGACCAACTCAGCGGTGGTGACCGCCGTAGGGCTCAACTCTAACTCCTCTGCCAGGAGCAAGACATCCCCCAACTCCATCTGATTGAGCCCCACCTTCAAGGTCACATCCACGTTCCGCCGTGCTCCCCACTCCTCATCTAGGGAGTAGACGAGCACCTGAGGCCCGAAGAGGTCACGCAACCCTTTGACCCACCCCCCATCCTCCGTTTGGGCTCCGAAGGCGTACTCGTTATGCATATCGAAGACCAGGTTCACCGCCGCCTTAGATTTGATGATCCCCGCCAAGAGAAGGCGGGCCAGGAAACTCTTCCCCGTCCCCGTCTGGCCGAAGACGCCGTTGGAACGCTCCACGAACCGGTCCAGCCGGAGGCAGATGAGGAGTTCCATGGTGAGGGGAGCCCCCATAGCGAAGTTCATCCCCCCCTCCCCGCCGAAAACGGTGGCGAAATCGAGCCCTGAGGCCTCGTAGAGTTGGGCAAAATGCATGGGGATGGTGCGCACCGGCTCCGGCGGGGTCTCTTCCCCCACCCCTTTCGATATATCGAGCATGAGATGAGGCTTCACCTGCACCGTGGCATAACTGCTTATCCCCGCCAAGGCCTTGGTGACGAAAGGCGAGGCGTCGCGAGGCGGGTCGGCCAGAAGTCCCGCGTCTGTGGCTTGCAACCGCATATCGGCGATGGTGCAGAAGAACCTATGGCTACGTCCCTCCACAACCACGAAACTGCCGATGCGCAAATCCTCCGTTGAACATCCGGGCTCCAGCCGCACAGTGAGACCCGCCTCAAACGTCCCATCGGTTACCACACCTAAGCGCTTACGTACCATCAGTTTCTCCTACGGACTTGCCTCTAGTGATCGTTTTTTCCACTCTAAACACTGCCGCGCAATATGCTTTATCATTGGCAACCCTTTTCGAACTCTCCTCAAATCACCTATTCTGTCCCTGATCAAATTCCGTTCCTTACCAGCATGTACTAAGGCGTGGCGATAATTTTCGCATATTTCTTCCGCCTCACATCGGTCAACAGGCTTACCATCAACGGCGACTCCGGCCCGATTCAATTTCTCATGCAGCACAACGGCCGTCTTCTTGTCCCCCTTGCGTTTTACCTTCAGAAGATTCTCTACTACCCTGTAGTAGTTCAGATACTGATGAAATTCATTGGTAGAACTTCTGGCTTCTCTATAGCAAGCCAAGGCAACTTGCATCGATTTATATTTGGCAATATCCGGCAAACGGTCTATGTCCACTCGGCGAACAAGGAGCGCATTTAAGTCCTGTGAAACGCTGCCAACAGTCTTTCCGCTACCTGCGGGCCTGATTTCATGGCAGCTGGGTGGGCCTGAGATCTGCATGGGACAATTATATTCATAGGACAAGATGCTGAGATAGCGTGATAGAATATTGTATGCCTCATCCTCGGCTCTATCTTCCGAACCGGTTTCAATTTCAACAATTGCTTTGTCAAGCAAGTTATTGCTGTCTGGATTTGGAACGAATCTGATACTCTTGTCTTGAGAGATAATTTCCTTGGGTGAGGTAAGGAATGACTCCAACGGGAATTCTAATATGAATCGTCTCTTTTCCATTTTGAGATCACTTGACTCAACTCTCTGGCTCTATCCCCAAAAGCACGGTCATCAGCCGGTCGTAGTCCCGCTTCAACAACCTCGCGACCTCCCGCGCCGCCTGAGAGAGCCACTCCTGATCGTTGCCCCGAGCCCGGTAGACCTCCCGCAGGTGGGTGACCAAGAGTTGCTCCCTGGGAACCGGCCCCTCTCCAGTCAGAAGGAGACGGAGGTAGTAGAGTCCCTCGGTGAAGCGAACTACCTCCTCTGGCGTGCAAGAATGGACCGAGTAATGCATAGGTGGCGGCTCAGAGGGCAAACCCTGTCTCGTCTCCCCTCCCTCCACGCTCCCCACAGAGAGGGCCGTGAACTCCGTGCGCAAGGTGCGGGTCAGTTCTGGGTGCTCCTCGTAGATGGCTTCATCGAAGACCTCATCGGTGCTCCAGCGCACCGGCCGTCGGCCGGGCTCGATGCCCCCCGTCTCCCCATAAGAGACCACAGCGTAAACCTCCCGCTGGTCATCCACCTTAACCCTGACCAGGCTACCCAGAGCAGGAGGCCGATGCAACTGGTAACTCTGGGCCACGAAACCGGTAGATCTCGTCTCGATGATCTCCCCGATCCTCATACCCCTCGCTCCCTTTTACTGGTAGCCTTCCCCGACCTGAAGAAGGCCACCCCCTCTTTAGCCAACGCCTCCTCCACCAGGCTCTCCACCACTCGCCTCTCAGGGCCAGTGATGACCGCCTGCTCATGAGCCTCCTGCAAGGCAGAAGGGTAGCCTCGACCCCGCCGACATTGGTCGTAAACCAAGGCCTGGAGAAGGTTCAACTTTTCCTCATCCTGAGCCACCCATTGGGGCACCTCTAAGCGGACGATCTCCCCTCCCACATTGAGGTAGAAGAAGTATATCCAGTGCTCACCATAGCCAACCCGGAGGATCTTAGACGAACTCCGGAAGAGGTTGGAGCGCTCTCCTGGCTCCAGGAAATCGAAGACCTGGCGGTCCAAGAGCCCCGCCAATTCGCTACAGATGGGCCGCTGGCGCTTTTCCACATAGGAGCATTTATCGCAGTTGACCGGGTCGTTATCGCAGATCTCAACTCGCAATGAGTTAACCACATCTTTGCTCTGGGGCTGGCTGAGGTAACTGGCCACCGGTATACCCTGGGCTCGCAACTTTTGGAGGGCCCCCAAAAAAGGACGCAAGAAATGGTCGCGCACCGAGATATCATCTGGCTCGTCGGTGGTAGGCAGCCCCCAAAGGATGAGGCTACCGTCTTGAAGGCCCACCACCGGTTTTATACCTTGAATGGCAACCTCTACCAAAGCCTCTAACTCTAAGACCGTCCGTCTGGCCCCCAGAAACTCCCCCTCCAGATAAAGGTCCCTAAATGGGTGGGGGATGCGGAGCTCCTCCTCCCGGAAATAGAAATGGCTCTTCGAACCTAACCGCGCCATAGGGTCGTGACCATAGGCGAGGAGCGCCGAACCTATATTTATAACCACGAAACGAGCGGGGATGTGCCGGTCCGGTCTGATATAAGAGCCATCGGTGGCCGCCACGCTGAAGTTCAAAGGAGGCTCCGAGGCAGGATAGGCCCCAGAAAGGGTATTTTCAGGCCAAGCCAGGAGCCAAGAGGTCTTGGCTTCTTCTATCTTGGCCCTAAGGTTGTCAGGGTCGGTCTCCCTCAATAAGAAACGAGCCCGCTCTACCTCCTGGCCCTGCATCCCTCTTAGAGCGTGAGCCATCTCCTCCAACTGTTCACTTATGCGGCCTAACTCCAGAGGCAAGAAACCCTCCTACCTAAGCACTCTCTCATCCCCCACCCTTCTGGTGATCCCTTGGGCATCCAAATATTCTAGGAAGGGTTGAGCGTACTTGCGACTGGTGGAGAAGAGATCCCGCACCTGAGCCAAAGTGATGGTGCTCTCTTTCTTCAGATGTTCCACCACCCGCTCCACCATCACCTCATAGGTACTGGCCAAAAAGAGGATGTTTTCACTCACCTGGACTACTCTCCCCTGCCCCAGGAGAGCGTTAAACACCTCCTCTCCCAGTGCAGCCTTGCAATCAGCCACCGAAGGGGTGGCGTAGGGCTCCTGGGATAGGATCGAAAGAAGCCTTTCTACCCGCTCCTCTTCCCCCGAAGTGAGGCGCACCTCGTGGTCCGGCAACTTCAGAGCCGCCCCCTCCTGGGCCACGGCCCCCTCTTTGACCGCCTGGCCGATGAGGTCATTGAAGAGGCGGGAGGGGAAGCGCAGTTTGCTCTTCACCTCTTCCCTGGGCATCCCCAAGCGAAGAGGGTAGCGGCCATGATACTCCTCGATAAGATGAACCAGGCGGGTCAGAAAGCCCTCCCACCAGGTTGAAGAGACGAGAAGACCCTCGCTGGCTCCCAAGACCAGAACCCAAGAATCTTGGAGAAGCCGCTCTACCGCCTCCTCCACCACTTCTGGCTCCAGACCACTATCCTTGACCAGCCTCCTCATCTCCTGGGGGCCCTCCTCCAAGGCCGCTAGAAGCACCTCCTGGGGCGCGCCCAAGGCCAAGGCCTCTAATCTCTCTAGAACCTGAGGACGAAACCTCTTATGGCGGCGACGGGGGTGGGGATCAACCACCGTCCCGCCCCCTATGGTGAGGCTGGGAGAGGGTTGGCGGATTATGAAGCGATCATGAGCCAAAAGCGCCGTGGGCTGGGTCAACACTAACTGGGCCCACCCCTCTTCTCCCGGTTCGATGGCCTTGGCCCCCAGAACGCGTGCCTTGGCTGGTATCTGGGCTGCGCCGCTGTAAAAATCGACGGGGGTGTTATGTCGAAGGGGCTTGGGGGCACTACCCAGCGTACGGAGGCGAACATCGATGAGCCGCGTGGGTTCGAGCCATCCGGGGCCAGTCACTACATCCCCCCGCTGGAGTTGATCTTTGCCCACCCCTACCAGATTTATAGCCACCCGGCTACCGGGCACGGCCACCTCTATCTTCTCCTTATGAGTCTGCAAGCCGCGAATCCGGCTCTTGAGCCCCTGGGGCAGGATCTCCACCTCCTGACCCACCCGAAATCGGCCCTCTATCAGCGTCCCCGTAACCACAGTGCCGAAGCCGGCCAGGGTGAAGGCTCGGTCGATGGGGAGCCGGGGACGACCCCTCTCTCGTCGAGGAGGTGTCTCAGAGAGCAGACTATCTAGTTCCTCGATTAGAGAAGGGATCCCTTGCCCTGTCACCGCCGAAAGGGGCAGGATCTTAGAATCGGCCAGAGTTATCCCCTTAAGCAACCGCTCCACATCAGCAGCCACAAGTTCTAGCCACTCCTCATCCTCTACCAGATCCACCTTGGTCAGGGCTACTACCCCCCGTCTCACCTCTAGAAGGTCTAAAATGGCTAGATGCTCCACCGTCTGGGGCATCACCCCTTCATCGGCAGCCACCACAAGTAGGACGGCATCGATCCCCCCCACCCCGGCCAACATGTTCTTGATGAAATCCTCATGCCCTGGCACATCGATGATGCTCACTACCAAGCCCGAGGGTAAGGTGAACCAAGCGAAGCCCAGATCGATGGTCATCTCCCGCTCCTTCTCCTCCTTGAGCCGGTCGGGGTCGATGCCTGTCAGGGCCTTCACCAGGACCGATTTGCCGTGGTCAACGTGGCCAGCCGTACCTATTACTCGCACCATCCTTAAGACCCCTTAATCTGCTCTTCCAACTCCTTAATCCATCGCTCCAACTCAGCGATCTGTCGTCGGGCATACTCCCGCTGCATCGGCCATACC
>DAOULQ010000187.1:0-3192 GCA_034419095.1 Anaerolineae bacterium
TGAGTGCCCCATTTGCGATCCGTTGCAGCACCTCATCGAGGCTCAAGGTGCTTGTCATCGAAGTCGCTATCTCTTGCAAGGTGCGCATCCGCTCACCATACCACTCCGCCTTCTCACGACTGTCTATTGTCGCACTGTAGAGGCGCGCGTTCTCGATGGCGATGGCGATCTGACCAGATAGGGTCTCCATAGCCGTAATGTCTGTCTCATCAAAGGCCTTGAGATCGATGCTTTGAATATCGAGGGCGCCGATGACCTCCTCTCCCAACTGAATAGGAACACACAGTTCTGACTTTGTTAATGCCTCCTCCGGGAAGCCCCGGGTGTAGTGGGGATCTTGGCTTACATCATTGGCCAGCCATGATCTCCCTGTCCTGATAACCCAACCAATGATGCCCTGATCCAAAGACTGACGGTATTCACCGGATGCTATATGCTCGAAGCCTCCAGCAACGGCCTCCATTACCGCCTCGCGGCGCTCTTTGTCTACTAGGAATAGAGACACGTTGTAGTAATCGAAGCCGCTGCAAATGGAACGAGCGACCTCCTCTAGCATCTCGTCCAAGTCAAGAATCGAGTTCGCCTTTCTGCTCACCTCATTGATGACCGTCAACTGAGTAGTCTTTCTCTTCTCACCTTCGAAGAGCTGCGCATTCTCGATGGCGATGGCCGCTTGGTTGGCGAAGATGGTCAGAAGCGGGATTTGGTCGCTGAACGCGTAAGGATCGAGGCTGTGGACAAACAAGACCCCTAGTACTTTTCCCTTGGTCATGATAGGCACACCAGCATAGGATTTGATCCCCACGTCCACAATGGCCGGGTTATGAGTGCCATCATCTGAAACCTGATCAAAAATCACTGGTTCAGCAGTGCTGATTATCCTCCTGGTGACGCCACCCGGTCGGGCCCTGAGGCGTAGAGAGGCGGTACCCTTAAAGTCTTCCATGCCGGTGTTAAGTTCGCCATCTTCATCCACTAACACCACACTAGTGTAAGCTGAATTGGCCACCTGCCCAGCCAGTAACACGATCTCGCTCAGCACCTTCTGGACGTCGAGAGAAGAGGCGACGACTTGTGAGGACTTGCTCAAGTTGAAGAGTTCCTCCACCCGCCGCTGCGCTTCCCTATATAGCCGTGCGTTCTCGATGGCGATGGCCGCTTGGTTGGCTATGGTGGAGAGGAGACGGAGGTGGCTCTCGTCATAGGCGTTCTCCTTTTGGTAGTCCTGAATAGTGAGGACCCCGATGACTTGATTTTCTGACAACATGGGCACGCCCAGCCAACTCTTGGAGGGCCTACCTATGAGTTCGATATCTAGTTCCTTCAACCGCGAGACGAGGTTGTGGTTGATCATCAACGGTTTCGCCAAGTTAATCACATATTCCGTGATTCCACGTCTCGCAGGTCGCTTCTGTGGTGTGCGCCTCTCTCCTTCCTCGAAATATAAGGGGAAACTTATCTCCTTCTTCTGGGCATCGTAGAGGGCTATGTAGAGATTGGAAGTGTCGACGACACGGCTTGCCTCTTGGCGAATCAACTCCAAGAGGTTGTCCAATTGCATCACGGAACTGACCGCTCGGCCTATCTCGTTGAGCGCTGCCAGTTCTTCTGCTCTGCGTCTTGTCTCCTCGTAAAGCCGTGCGTTCTCGATGGCGATGGCTGCCTGGCTGGCCATGGTCATAAGCAAGGACTTCTCCCCTGGAGAGAAATGGTGATCGTGTCCAGTCCCTAAAGCCATGAAGCCAATGGACTTATCTTTGACCTTCAGAGGTAGGTAGACGCCGGCCCGGAACCCCTTAATGAGGGCTTCTCGCCCCCGTATTCGAGGATCATGGGGCAAGTTCTCGAAGAAGGCGGGCTCTCCCGATTTCACGCTTTGCCAACGGAGCCCATCTCCAGCCCTGGGCTGGGCAAAGGTAGCCAGGAAATCTTGGGGCACGCCCCGATGAATCATGGGGACTATCAATTCTCGAGCCTCATCCACCAGACCGATGCCCCCTGACTCAAACCCTGTGATCTCCAGAACCTTCTCCAAAGCACTCTCAAGGATCTCATCGAGATCTAGCGAACCGCTCATCGTGGCCGCGGTGGCGTTGAGAGCTGCCAGTTCCTCGTTGCGGCGCTCGATCTCTGCTTCCCTCCTCCTCCTCTCTGTGATATCCCTCATTACATGTACGCTCCCCACCGCATTGCCTTCGTCATCGAGTCGAGGATACACCGACAGTTGGAGGGTTCTCCCTGTACGGGCATCCTCCGCTTCTCTAGTAACGGTTTGCTTTGTCTCCAAGACGTCGCGGAGGGGACACTCCGTCCACGGCTCATCGAAGCCATGAACCACCTCATAACACTTGCGGCCGATAAGTTCTTTCAGCGTTGTGCCGAGACTCTCCGCCAGGGATCTGTTCGTCCTAATTATGGTCCAGTTGCTATCTATAATATAGACTCCATCGCTGACGCTATCGAAGGTCTCCTCCCACTCTTTCTTCCCCCGGGCTACGGTCTCAAAAAGGCGGGCGTTCTGAATAGCCAGCCCGGCTTGATCCGCCAGACCAAGGAGCATCGCCCGTTCCTCATCCGGGAGTTGCTCCCTGGGGGAGAAAACACTCAGCACGCCGACCGCCTTCTCGGCAACGCGCAAGGGGACGCAGACTGCCAATTTTGCCCCCATCGTGCGCTCTATAGCCCCGGCGAGTTTTGGGCTGACGGTGGGCTCGACGCCCGCGATGATGCGCTCAGGCCCTCTCCAGGCTTGAAGTTCGCCGGTCAGGTAGGCCCGAACAATGGGGTTTTCCTCGGCCTTGAGAGGAAGGCCAAAAGACGCTACTTTGGACCCTGTCAGCCTGAACACTGTATCCAGAAATCTGCCGCCCCACGCAGCACCAAAGACGAGCCGTTCGCCCGTCGCGTCTGGGAGTGTGATCAAAGAACCGGCGTAACCAAGAGTCTCGCCAGCCCCCTGGACGATCGTCTCCAGCACTTGGCTCAAAGGGAGGGTGCTGCGCAGAGTAGCGTTGATTTGCTGCAGGGTTGCCAGATACGCACCACGGGCTTGCGCTTGCTCATAGAGCCGGGCGTTCGCGATGGCTATCGCTGCTTGGTCAGCGAAGGCCATCAACAACCCTAACTCCTCATCGCTCACCTCATCTCGCCGGCTGGCGAGAAGCATCACCCCCAAAAACTCACCCTTCGTCC
>DAOULQ010000188.1:0-5514 GCA_034419095.1 Anaerolineae bacterium
CCCAAAAGATAGCGTAGATTCTATGGTGGCGGGCCACTATCTCCTCTAGCTCCTCCGCCACCTCTCCCTCATCAAAGGGCTGACTACTGGGCAAGGGGTAAAAGGTGGCTCCTCCCTCATAGTAACGACCGAATATCTCTATCTGACTCGGGCTGTCCAGAATGATAGCATCGCCTTCCCCCTCCTCGCTTTCCAACTCCCTCATCAGGGCCTGATAGGCCTCTAGGTCGTACCCCAGGGCCAACCGCGCCTCCTTCCGATAGAGGTAAACGATCTCCCCGCTGGGGAGTTCATATTGCTGGGCCACTCGGAAGACCTGATGGAAATAATCCCCCTGGTCATGGAGCACCTTCTGAACAACCCTTTGGGTTTCGGCGCTCACTCGAGGGTTGGGACCATCTTTCATCACCAGATAATCACAGGCGAAAAGGCGGGGGTAGACCGGAAGGTTGTCTTTTATCTGATTGATCTCCCATAGTCCCATCCCCTGGTATCCCCCGTACATAAGATAGTGGAAGGTGCTCTCGTTCAGTTGGATCTCCCTGGCCAATAGCCCCAAGATGGTCGGCTTCCCCTCCCGATCTTGGTCTACGAAATCCAATATCTGTGGGGCTATCCAGTAGCCTGGATCTCTCACCCCTGAACTGGGGCGTTGAATGTGCACCCCTTGCGCTAAGAGGTTTAATCGCCCCACACCTGGCACCTGTAGTATCGCCTTTTCGTCCACCCAGGCCAAGGCATCGTAGGAGAGCACGAGGTATTGAACCAGACCGCCCAGGGCAAAAAAGGAGATAAAGGCCACCCTAAGACCGAGACCCCTCAACCGTAGAAGGCCGTGAGCGGTAATGATAGCCACAGGTGGCAGAAGTGCCACATTGAAGCGGGGGTTCATAGTGCGGGAGAGGGTGAATATCAGATAAGGAACAACCAGCCAAAGGAGAAGAACCCACGCCTCTCCCTTCATCCTCTTGAGCGAAAAGTTCCTTGCGCGGGAAAGGGCTAGGATGAGGAGGGCGATCAGGAAGGCAGTGAAGAAAAGAAGCGAAAGTTGCTCCCTGATCATAGCCTCTAAGTAACGAGTATAAGTGGAAATATGCAGAAAGTCCAAGCGCCCTCCTTTTAGATTGACCCCGCTATAGGCGGTGAAGAGAAAGCGGCGGAGGAACTCGATATTGGGCAGGGACCAAATGGAAGCCACGGTTACCCCCAAGGCTAGGGCGCTCAATAGGTTCACCCCCTGACCGGGCCGTCGAGTGAGCAGAAAAAAGGTGCTAGTCAGGAGAAACAAGGACAAAACGAAAAGCCACTGCCCGAGCAGCAATTGTGACACCCGATCCCGATTCGGCAAGTACCAAGCGAGCGTCAGGAGGAGAGCCACCATAAAGTGAATCAAGGGGGAGGCCAACCAACGACCAACAGCTGAGGAGACCTTCGCTCCTGGTAACCCCCGCTCAAGATCACGAATAGCACCCGAGTTGAAGATCACGAAGGCTATGGGGCCTCCTGCGAAGGCGATGAAAGGCCACTTGGTGAGCATCCCTAAACCTACACTCAACCCAAAAAGCAAGGAGAATCTGCGATTACGGAAGCCATCGCTGCATACCAAGAGATAGATGCTCAAGGCCACCATGGCTGTCAGGGCGTAGTCCGGATAGGAGGTGCGAGAGAGGCTGAAGAGGATGGGAAAGAGAGAAACGAAGAAAGCCGCAAGAAGGCCCACCCCCTTGTTGTAGATTCGATGACCCAGGCCGTAGGTAGCCAGAGTCAAGATGATTACAAAGATGGTGTTGCTCATCAACGCCACATCGGTGGATACCCCGAACAGCCTGTAGAAAAGCGCCCCGGCAAGGAAAAGCAGGGGAGGTCTGTTCTGCTGCCAAGTCATGGCGGCGAAAATGGTTTGAGCATCGATCCGTTCAAAGAGATCGTAGTAGATCCGCATCTTCAGCAGGTGGGAGGGCCTATCCCAGCCTAAGATAGTGACACTGGTAGTGACCCAAAGCCAGTTGTTCACCACTTGGAAGGCCAAGAGGAACAGGAGGGCTCCCCAATAGACCCCCACACTCCGCAACCATCTCCTTACCTTACCGCTCGAGGTGTTCAGTTCACTCCTCCCTAGCCGTCACTCGCAGGGGGGCGATGAATATGCCATCTTCCCCCAGAAGGAGCAAGGGCTGGCCGCTCTCCGGGTCCAAAATCCCCACCATCAACCGATACTCGCCAGGAGGGAGGTCAGGGGGAAGGGAAACCCTATGGCGATCCACCATCACCCTCCCTGACGACCAGTAACTGGTGGGGAAAAAACCGTCGAAGGGCGGCCCCATCTCCTCCATCCATATCTCGCCTTCCTCATCTATCAGACGCACGAAGATATCGTAATCTTTATCCAAAGAGTTATGGACTCGCCAGTGTAGGGTAAGTTGGAGATCGCCTCCCGCCGCAAGAGCGACAGCGCCAAGATCGTAGCCCACGAGAGCCACCGCCTCCGCTGGACTGGCCTCCCAGGAGTGGCTGACAGCCGGCGGCTCTCCTCCCAAGAGAAGGGGCGTCTTATAGACCCAGGCGTATTCGATTCCATTGATCCGGACTACATACTCCGGCTTGAGGGAACGGAAGAACTCGACCACCAGAGGGTCCGGCCACCCCCTTTGCGCTTGACTGATATAGAAGATCACGTAATCGGCCAGCGTCCATACTTGCGTCCAACCCGTCCATTGGAGGGGCATGGTCTCACCCCGGAAATACAAAGCCACGCTGCTGGGCCCCCAGGTGGCCACCTTCAGCCCCTCTGCTCCCTCCTTCTCGTCCAAGTAGCGGGCCGCTAGATCCAACCCCTCCCCTCCTCCAAAGGCAAAGAGGCTGGGCGCTACTCTGGCCCCTCCCAACAAGGGGTTGAAGTAGGCTGTATAGTAGGGGGCCAAACGCAACCAGGAGAAGGCCAGTAGGAAGACCACCACCCCAGCCAGGGCTACGTAGGCTTTCAAGGGCCAACGGAACCTCTTGGCCAGCCGAACCTGCAACCAGGCAAGGAAAGCCACCAGGGTGAGGGCAGCCAAGATATCCATCGCTGGAAAGGCGGGGAGGAAGTAGCGGATTAATTTCTTGCTGCTTAGGGACAACGTCACCCCGTAAATAACGATATACCCCCAAAGGAGAGAGAAGGGCTCAAGTAGGGGGGAGTAACCCTCTTGGGGGGAAGAAGGTTCTCCCCCTCCTGGCATCACTCCTTCACGCCCTATTATCGCCACCTCCAAGCGGTCGCCGCGAGAGGTCTTGAAGGCTAAGAGGCCTAAGATAGCCAGAGAACCTAGGAAGAAAGGGAGGCTCAAGGGGGTCAACTTGAAAGCGGTGAAAAGGGGGTAGTAGAGCCAGCCAGGGTCATCTACCGGTTGGCCCAGAAAGAAGTTCCCTATCTCATGGGGTTCTAGGACTCCCCAGCGAGCCACACGAAACAACTTCCAGACCACAAAGAGGGGCTCTACCCACAAAGCGGGAAAGAGGAGGACGAAAGTGAAAAGCGCTATCCCACACCAGAGGAGAAAAGCCCCAGTCAATGCCCTGACCTCCCTTCTCTTCCCTAGGAGCCAAGAGCGGCTTCCCAGGGCAAAAGCCACCAAAAGCAGAAGGGAGAGGGCAGGTAGTTTAGCCAATACCGCTAACCCTCCACAGATGGCTGACCCTATGAGATAGGGCTTACGTCCCTTAATATCTTGCATATAGGCTAGAAGGAAGAGCAAGGACAAGATCATCCAACTGGCCTGGTGAGCGTCCACATGCACCAGCCTGGAGTGCGCCAGGTAAACAGGGTCCAAGGCCAAAAGCAGACCCCCCAGAAGAGCCGCTGAGGAAGAGACGGTGCGCTTCAGGAGCAGGTAAGCAACTACCACTGTAAAAGTGGTGACCACGACGGTAAAGGTGGCGGCTATGGGGAGCATGGAGAGTACCTCGTACTGTCCTGTCTCTACCATTCGATAGAAATGATCCAGCTCCCCGGCCAGGAAATAGCGAAGCCAGAGAGAGAGCCCGTACCCCCACATGGGAGAGACCCCGGGGTGGTTGATCTGATAGGTGGCCGCCAGGTCGCCATGCATCAGGCCATAGATGAAACGACTGGAGCGCTCCAGCCAACGCATCTCATCGCCGCTGGCGAAAGCCCCTAACCGCCATAATCGGGGGACAAGGGCGATGATGAAGAGCAGGCTGGGGATTATCCATCCCCTAAACCTCTGGCCTTGCCCTTCCCCACCCTTTGTGCCGGATTCCACCGATCCCATATAAACCTCGCTAGTCGGTCTCACCAGCCTCGACAGATATCAGCCTCACCCCTTGAAAGAGAACGCTCAAACAGCGACCATCACCGCTATCAGGGAGAACCTCGGTGGGCTTCTGACAACCCTCTCGGACCCGAAACCTGACCACACCCCAATTCTCCCCTAAAGCGAATTCGCCGGTAGCCCAATCTTGCATAGAGGTATCGATTTCGAACTCGCTGACGGCCTGACCGTCCACCAAGACCTCCAAATGCCTGGGCTGATGAAAAGATAGGGCGGAGAAGTTGAGCCTATATCGCTGCCCTACCGGAGCCATCATATAGAGCTGCGCTTGATCGCTCACCCATCTTGCTAGTGTGCCATCTAATACCTCTGGGGCGTGCCAGTTCTCTCCTATAGTGAGAAGGGCTGGCGGGGCTTTACCCCCTTGAGGGGTGATTGGCACGGGGGAAACGACGATTTTCTCATCCTCGTAGATCGCCTCCCCTAATAAAGAACGAAGAAAGGAAACCAACCCCTTTTCATTTCCTGGGTCTGTTACCGCCATCACAGATTTATGCACCACTACATACCTGATATTACTATAATTCAAGACGGCCAGGCGCTCCTCATCGGTCGGGGCAGCAACTATGTCCAACCCCGATGTTGGGCCGATCAATCTGCCCAGGAAATGAAACATGACGCGGGCCACCGAGGGCACACGATAGATATGTCCACTGACGATCTTATGCTGATGAACAGTCTGATAATAAGTAGCGTAGTGGTGGGCAACGCGAGGCCCTAAGGGGAGATCCAAAAGGGCATAATCCTGACTATCTCGGGCTATATCCCGATAAAAGGTGGGGACATCCTCCCCCCCGGTAGGAAAAGGAAAGATGGTAAGGTATTCAAAAAGTATCAATAGCGCCAGGCAAGCGGTCAGGAAGGTTCGAAAGGCTAGACTCCGCCATCTCGCCAGAACTAAGGCTATCCCATAACTGGCCAAAACAGCCACTGCAAACATGGTGGGCTCGACTAACCTGGCTGGTGTCCGCCCCATCTCGTAAAAGGGTAGGCCCTTCACCAAAGCGTAGGGCAACACGATATAGCTGCTCTCCTGCTCCATATTGTACCGGACCAATTGGCCTCCGGCTTTCAAGAGAGGGCCTAGAGCCAAAATGGCAGTAGCCAGGGCTAAGATCACCCAAAACCCCATTGGCTTTGGATTCCTAATGGCAGCCCAGAGGCTTAACAGAAGAGGGAC
>DAOULQ010000189.1:0-2609 GCA_034419095.1 Anaerolineae bacterium
GCTTTCCGAAGCCGATAGAGGGCGCTCTTGAAACCCCAAGTCATAGTTTCGTATGATGCCTCTGGCCAGAGTACCGCGCCAATCTGTTCCCGCCGTCGGGGGCCACTCTCGAAGAGATAGAAGAAAAGTTCCTTCGTCAGTGGCCCGCCCCAATCGGTCTTAGAAACACGGCGCTCACCGACATGCACCTCACCATTGCCAAAGAGATAAATGCGAAGAGTTGGGAGGCGACCGATGGCCTCTCGACGACTCTGGATTTCATGCAGACATCGCCTTCGTGACTCTTCGGCTTTCCGAAGCCGCGCTGCGAGCTGAGGGTCACGGTTCGACAAGTCGATCTCGGATCGGGTCTCCTCAGCTAGGAAAGGTCTATAGGTCGCTGTTCTCTGGGCCAGTTCAATGGCTTGGTCTAGGTGTTGGTGAAGGCGAGTCTCCTCCTTTTCCTGGTCACATACCGATGCTAGGTATAGGTGAGTTTCAACCATCTCTTCCAGGATCTTGCTCCTAGCGAAGGTCAGAAGTGCCTGCGAAAGGTGGAGTGCTGCCTCTGCTCTTCGACCTTTGTCCCGCGCCAAGAGGCCCATGGTGCGTTCGGTGAGGCCCATAAGGTAATCGGATGAGCTGGTCTTGGCAAGGTCGCGAGCCTGGGAGACAAAGTGCTCGCCGGAGACAAGGTCCCGATGGAGGCGATAGAGGTTAGCCAAGGCATCGAGAAGGTACGTCCTCAGAAAAAGCGATTCGATATTCTCTGCGATTTCGAGAGCCTGTTTATACAATTCCTCTGCCTCTTCTACCTTCCCTAAATCACGATAGAGATCTCCCATGCTGGCCAGGATGCCGCTCTGTAGGAGCAAAAAATATATTTCGCGCGCCTTCTCCAGACCCTTCTCAAAGGCCTGAAGGGCAGCAAAGAAGTCTCCTTCTTGGTGGTGGACCACGCCGATGTTATTTAGTGCTGTGGCAAGCACATATGTTTGGCTAGTTTCCTGGCCGATACTCAAGGCACGGTGGAAAGAAGCCAGGGCCTCAGCTGGTCGCCCGCGTCGGCGCAAGATGGTTCCCAGATCGAGCAAGAGTCTTGCTAGGTAGGTTGGCCGTTCATAGAGCTCATATATTTTCAGCGCTCGGCGAGCTTCGTCTTCCGCCTGGGTCAGATGCCCCATATCGCTATAGAGCTGGGCAAGGACTCTGTGGGCCTCCGCTGCGACAAGCGAGTCGCTCAGCTTGGGTCTGAGTAAATCCAGAGCCCTTTCAAGTTGCTCGGTCGCTTCTCGAGAGGCACCCCTCCTGCGACCGATGATAGCCATCCCAATCAGTGCCTCAGCTTGCCCAGCGGGATCTTTGGCATGGATTGAGCCCTTCTCTGCTTCAGTCAGAGCGGCCGTGGCGAGCTTTGGATTCCCCTGGTCGGCAGCGATCTTACCCTGAAGAAGGAGAAGCCTGGGGCGAGCGTTCACGATCTCATCGGGCAAGCCATCGAGCCATTCCGTCAACACCTCTAGGCGACCGGCCTCAAATACCGACGGCCCTGAAGTTTCTACGATCTCAGCGACGCGTCTGTATGCGCCGCACTGCAGGTAATGGTAGATCGCCTCGGACCAGTCCCCCTCCTTCTCCCAGATTCCCCCAGCGTGCTTGTGTAGTGACAAGAAGGCATCGTTGTCCCTTTGGCGAAAGCGGCTGAGGAGGAACTCCCGAAATAGGGTATGGTAGATGAACCAGCCTGGCTTGCGGCCGGTTCGAAAGAGGAAGAGGTTACTCGCCTCCAGAGTGGTAATCAGTTGGGCCGAATCATCAGCCTCCCTTAGCTGATTACACAACTGAGCGCTCATTCGCCGGAGGATGGCTGATGTCTCCAAGAAGGAGCGGATTTCTTGGGGTTGACACTCGAACACTTGCTCTCCTAAATAGGCGAAGAGCGCATCATGATGCTCGCCCAGTTGAGTGATGTCGGGAGGCTTCCCCTTCCATGGATCGGAACCACTCAAGAGGATTGCCGTGATCCATCCTCCTGTCTGTTCGGCCAGTTGGCAAGCCTCTTCTTCTGATAGGGACAGCTGGAAGGTTCCCCTGAAGAGCTCTTGAATCTCCTGTGCCGAAAACTGGAGATCCTCCGTGCCCAATCCCGCCACTTCTTGGTGCGCGGAGAGCTCTATGAGGGGGAGGCTGGGGATCGTTCTGCCGGCCATCACCAGGCGGCAGTTAGTAGGCAGATATTGCAACAGGAGGCCTAAGGCTTGACTAGCAGCATCGCTTCCGTTGAGTTTCTGAAGGTCATCCAAGATCACGACGAACCGTTCAGGGATGTGTAGACGGATATCCCTCATAAGGGAAGCAACGATCTCTCGCGCATCAGCTGGTGCGGGAGCGCCTGATCCCATTGATGAGATCATTCCCGGAGGGAAGCCTAGGAAAGTGTGCTCGATGGTCTCCCTCAAGCCTTCCAGCAAGACAACAGGATCTTGATCTGCCTCATCTAAAGAGTACCAGCAAACTGGCAGTGAAGTTCGATCGGCAAAGTCAATCAAGAGGGAAGTCTTTCCGTATCCGGCCGCGGCAGAAATGAGGATGAGTTTGCGGTCTAGATGTTCTTCGATGAAGTGGACCAA
>DAOULQ010000190.1:0-19928 GCA_034419095.1 Anaerolineae bacterium
GACCAGCGATGTTGAGACCTTTGCCATGATCGCCGGTTCCCGCATGGGGGCTTCCTTTGTGATCCTCTTGCTCGGTTTTATCTACTATCTTCGAGGTCGGGGAAGTGTGACCAGCGTCTTTGTAGGGGTCTTGGACTTCTTGGTGACGGCCACTGTCTACTTGCCAGCGCTAGTGGTGGGGTATTTGGTGCTGGTCAACGGCTGGCTTAGGGGGTTTCATCTCAACCTGCCCAGCCAGGCTAGTGATTTGATGGCCCTCACCTATGATCCCTTGGTAGAAAGGATAACCGGTTATCTTCCCGAATGGGGGTGTTTCCTCTTAGGGCTTGGTCTATTGTTGGTCACTTTCAATATCTTCGATCGCGCTCTTCCAGAACTGGATGCAGAGCATAGCCGCTTTCGGGAGATCGCCCACATCATCTATCGACCGGTGGTGATGTTCCTATTTGGCTTGGCGGTGACCATGATCGTCCCCTCCGTAGCGGTCTCCCTGGGGATTCTAGTTCCCTTCTCGGCCCGGGGGTACGTCCGGCGAGAGAACATCATCCCCTACATCATGGGGGCTAATGTAGCCACCTTCAGCGATACCCTGGTGGCCTCCCTGCTGGTGAACGCACCACGAGCCTTCTCCATCGTCTTCCTCCAGATGGCCAGCGTAGGTGTGATCTCCCTAATCGTTATTCTCTTCTATAGTCCTTATCAGCATCTAATGGAACGGGCTTTAGAGTGGTTCACCAACGACCAGAGAAGGCTGTGGTTTTTTGTGGCTGTGGTTCTGATAGTGCCACTTGTCTTGATGTTAATGTGAAGGAGGGAAGTAAATCGTGAGAGTCCTCATCTGCACCGATGGTTCTAGATACGCCGAAGAGGCTATGCGCTTTGGAGGACTCATCGCCAAAGGGGCGAAGGCGCACCTCACCCTGCTGGGGGTCATCGAGGGACCCAATGAGACGGAGAAGGTGCGCAAATCGCTGGAGAGGGCGAGAGATCTACTGGCTCAAGATGTAGCGGCTTTGGAGACGAAGACGAAAAGGGGCCACGCGGCGGAGGAGATCCTGAGCGAGACGGAGGAAAGGGAGTACGATCTAGTAGTAGTGGGTTCGAGGGGCAGGCGAGGCATCACCCGCTTCCTTCTGGGCTCCACCGCAGCCCGCATCGTCCAGCACGCTTCCATATCGGTGCTCATTGTTAAGGGGAAGCGGCTATCTTTACGGAGGATACTGATCTGTACCGCAGGGGCGGAGCGGGGCGAGGAGGATGTTAGATCTGGGGGTATGATAGCCCGGTCCACAGGGGCGGAGGTGACTATCTTGCACGTGATGTCCCAGTTGCCTCTCGCCCCGGAAGCCCGGTTGGAAGATCTAGAAGCGACGAAGGAAGAACTCTTAAAGCGAGAGACACCAGAAGCGGTCCATCTGAGGAAGGGGCTCCAAATCTTGAGGGAGTTAGGTGTAGGGGGGGAAGTGAAGATAAGACGAGGGCTGGTAGTGAATGAGATCCTCGCTGAGGCCGAGGAGGGGGATTACGATCTCCTGGTCATCGGCGCCCATGCCGCTCCTGGCCTCTATCGGTTCCTTCTGGATGATCTCACTACTCAAATAGTGCTCGGTTCCCAGCGGCCGGTACTGGTGGTCAAGCCCAGGGGTTATGAGCATTAAAGCCTTTCTATCCCCAAAGTTCGTCTTTCTCTGAGTCTTTATCATTGGACTAGCGCAGCTCTTTATAGACACTAGAGCAAGCAGGCTACAGTCAATAATACTGCTCGCTGTCTCAGGGCCAGGGGCAATCACCCTTTAGTGATGCAGTTCGACCGCTTCTCTGGCCGCTTTTATGTTTATCCCCGGAGCAGTGATGGGGACGACGCATCCCGCGCCTACGATGAGCCCTCGCCCTTCGGTTTGAGCGATCGCATCTTGCACTTGGGCTTTCACCTCCTCAGGGCTCCCGCAAACGAGCTGATACCGTCCCAGCCCCCCCACTAGGGCGCCCGAGAAGCGGCCTTGGGCTTCCTTTAGAGTAGGCGATGCGGTTCGGGTGTGCCAGTTGATCGCTTGGACGGGATAGTCAGATAAGAGGTCGAACATGATATTGTCGCCATGGATGTGGAGGAGGTTGAACCAGCCATCTGAGGCGGCTTCCAGAATCTTTAGGTCGTAGGGGACGCCGAAATCGCGGTATTCGCCTTCGCTGAGGAGGTCATAAGAGGCGTGTTGGACTGCTAGAAAGATACCGTCGGCCCTGACTCTGATCGCCTCTCTGGCAAAGGCACTCATGGTCTCCCCTATGACCGAAAGGGCTCTTTCGAACTCCCGGGGATAACGGCGTAGATGGACGATGAACTCCGGGCCAGCTAGGTATTTGGCTACCATCAGGGGGTTGAAGACCGTCTGGATGAAGGGGATTCGCTCACCGATCTCTCGATGAAGAAGGCGAAGGCACTCTAGTTGCTCTCCTAAGACCCCTCTGGTTACGTCAAGGCATCTTAGCCTCTGCCAACCTTCAGCCTCTTTGATGGCGTATTCGACATACTCTCGTGTACCGTTCTCGTTGCCTCGGTATATGGTCTTCGAGCCCCAATCGGCGGCGCAGAAGGCGTTGGAGGGGCTCACTTTGATGAAATCGAAGTCGAAACGCTCCTGGAAGGCCAAGGTGGCCTGGGCCAGACTTTGGGGGTTTTGATCGTCACCGGGGAAATGGCGCCATAGAGCGATGGGGACCCGATCCACAGGTTCCCTCTTAAAAGCAGCCCGAATCCGCTCCTCCTTGGTCATCATCTTATATCCTGATTCTAGGGTATGGCCTCCACCTTTTTAACCCCCGGCACCTCTTCTTTGAGCCGCTTCTCCACGCTCATCTGCATGGTGTATTGGGAGAAGGGGCAGCCGCCGCAGGCTCCCAGCAGCCGAACCCGTACAACACCTTCCTCGGTGACCTCTAGGAGTTCGATATCTCCACCATCGAATTGGAGATAGGGCCTGATGCCCTCTAACGCCTTCTCCACTTTCTCTCTCATCGACTTCCCCTTTGCAAAGATGCGAAACCCACTCTACTTAATCATATATCACATAGGAAGCGGGATGTCAATATTTGCCCTGGGATAAGAGCGATAGTATAATCCCACCGGAGGAAAGAGTTGGCACGAAAAAGTCGGCAGAGCCAAAAGCAGCGCAGACAACAGATAATCTTCTGGGTCTTGGGCCTAATCGTGGCCTTCAGTATGGTTGCCGGTAGCATCTTATCGGCGCTGCCCCGCCGGCGAGTCAGACCCACCCCGACACCTACGAGAATCATCATGCTCACCCCTACCCCCACTCTTGGATTGAGCCCCTCGCCGACGCCTTGACTATCACCCTTGCCTCTCTGGTCAGGGAAGTTCCCCCTACCGGGCAAGTTCCTCCGCCACCCAACCTATATCTAACTCCTCTAGCCTCCCCCGGATGGGGATACCGGTGGCCGGATCCCAACCGGCCATTCCATAGTAGGTGATCAACGCCTTTTTGAACCTCTCCTCCTCGAGAGCCACCCCCTTCAAGGCAGGCGTGTCGGCCCCCAGGGGCGAGAAGAAGCGGCGAGGAAGGCGATCCTCCTCTACATTCAAGCCCTCTCGAGCGTTGAAGGCCCTGGCCAGGACATGGCCCCTCTCCCCCACCTTGAGGAGTTCCCAGAGGCTGGTATTCCAGCCGGTGACGGTGTTTACGATATCCCGTACCTGATGGAAATCATAGGGGAGGAATATGCAGAGTCCCAGACTATTGGTGAGGATGCGCCAGTTAGTCACGTAGAGCAGGAGGCGAACCTTGGCTGGGCTGAGGTCATCAACGGGCAAGGGTTCCAGGATGCCTAAGGCCCTTATCTCGCGCAGGGCCCGTTTCTCCTTGGTGTAGATGCTATCATGCAGATTATGGCAGTGATCCGCTCCCGTGGGTGAGAGGGTGTAGCCCACTCCTAGACCTTGTTTCCAACGGGGCTCGTGCATGGGGATCTCTTGCCCCTTCACATGGAGGGCGTATCCTTCGGCTCCGGAGCCGATCCTCTCCGCGGCCCGTTTCACCCCCTGGGCTAATATGTCTCCCAGCCCCTCTCGACGGGCGATCCTCCCCACCATCTCTATCATGGCTGGAGCGTTGCCGAAGGTCAACTCCAACCCGCCGGTCTCCTTCGGGGTGATGAGCCCCCGCTCGAAACACTCCATGGCGAAGGCGATGGCGCTCCCGGTGGAGATGGTGTCCAGCCCATAAGCGTTACAAAGTTCGTTCCCCTTGGCGACAGCCACCAGGTCGCCGATCCCGCAATTGGAGCCTAAGGCGGCCACGGTCTCGTACTCGGGCCCCCCATAGGTAGGATCGACCTTGTAGGGCTCCTCAGCAGCCACCAGCCGTTTGCAGCGGATGGCGCAGGAGAAGCACCCTTTTCTTCCCACCAAGATGGCATCGGTCATGGTGGAGCCGGCGATGGCCTCCGCCGCCTCGAAGGAGCCGGCTTGGAAATTTCGGGTGGGGAGCCCCCCTTTCTTGTTGAGGTACTCCACCCCTCCTGCAGTGCCGTCATCGTGAAGCTCCCCCGCCCGGTCCATATAGTTCTCCAGTAACCAGCGGGAGAGGGTGCGGAGCCCTTCCGGGTCGGCGATGGGGAGGGGTTCCCTTCCCCGCACGGCGATGGCGCGGAGGTTCTTGGAACCCATCACCGCTCCCATCCCTGTGCGGCCAGCGAAATGGTTGAGGTCGTTCACCACACAGGCGAAGCGGACCAGGTTCTCCCCCGCGGGGCCGATCTGGGTCACCCTGATGAGGAGATCGCCCAGTTCTCTTTGGATCGCCTCCTGGACGGGAGCGGTGAGGCGGCCCCAGAGGTGGGAAGCGTCTCGGATCTCCACCTGGTCGTCATGGATCCAGATATAGACCGGCTTCTTCGCCCGGCCCTCCACTATTAGGGCATCATATCCGGCCTTCTTGAGTTCTGCTCCCCAGTAGCCCCCCACATCCGTCTCCCCGAAGAGGCCGGTGAGAGGCGATTTACCCCCTACGGCGTTGCGGCCACTCCCCGCTATGGGGGCTCCGGTGATAGGTCCACAAGCGAAGATCAATTTGTTCTCCTCGCCCAAAGGGTCTATGCCTGGCTCTAACTCTCTGAGGAGGTAATGGGCTATGAGGGACCATCCTCCCAAATGGCGTCGGTAGAAGATCTCTCCCGGCTCCTCTACTTTCTTATCTCCGCTGGAGAGATCGAGGCGCAAGATTCGACCGCAATAGCCGTATGACATCGCTTTTCCTCTTTAATGGTTCAAGAGCCTTTTGGCCGCGGCCACCAGTCCAAAGCAGCCGGTGAGCATCATGTCGCCGTAGGGCGCGGCCATGTATCCCAACCCTTGGCCCATCCGCCGGTTGGGCCCCGTGATGGTGACGAACTGAAAGGGGCCTTTGTAATCGGGGTGGATGAAAGCCCCGTGGCCGTGGTCTTCATAGACCTCGTCGTTAGTCAAGACCCCTTGGCGCAGCCGTTCGATATGACGGGCGAGTTTCTCCTTGTTCATCAATACCGTATGATGCTCGAAGATCCCCCAGACCCTCTCCCCTCTCACCAGGGCGGCGAGGACGTGCTGATTGCCCACGTTGACTGCGATGAGGCCTTCATCTCGTCGTGCGGCCACCACCTCATCGCAGAGAGCGCCCCATATCGCTGCCGAGCCGGTATCCATTAGCAAAGAGCCCGGGGCATCCCGCTGCACAGCCTTCATCCGAGTGAGATAAGGGGGTACTTTCCGATAGGCTAGGCTTTGCAGTTGACCTCCAGCCTTCACGAACTCCTCCCATTGTTGGAAGCGGAACCTCCGTTGGCTGATGCCTGGTTGTTCACCGTGGTCTTGGACGGCGATGGCGTACTCTCTGGGAAGTTCCAAATCGAAGAGGGTCAAGGCCTTTCCTAGGGTGCGAAGATCGATGTCTCGGGTCTCGATGAGTATAGTGTTATCTGGAGGCTCCTCCACTATCTCCACCCCCATAGATCTAACCTCGCTGGGGTCGTCCCGGATGGTCTTGGCCGCCAAGGGGGTGGCAAAGACGCGGTGGCCTGCCCTGAGGTGGACCTTGAGGGCACTGACGTTGGGGCCGCCCCCCATGATGTTTCCCGTCAGGAATAGATCCTCGCCCTGCACGGTGGCCTCTTTGATCTTCTGAGCCACAATGGTGGACCTAGAGGGGAGGACTAGTTTGACACAGTTCTCCATCAGTTTGCCGCTCTCGAAGAGGAGGATATCCTGTGTCCCGGCCCCCACATCTATGGCTAGTAGGCGATCTATAGTCATCACGGCCTTTCTAAAGGAAAGCCCCAGAGGAAGCCGCTGCCGCGACCTTGGCCTTTGGGACTCTCAACATAACACGATTGGCCTCGCCAGGTTGCTGCCCCTTGGCGAGGGTTTAAACCTTGGGCTCCTTGTCCGGGTACATCTTCTTGAACTTAGCCAGAAGCTCCTCACGGGATTCCTCGTGAGCCGGGTCGGGAACGCAACAGTCCACCGGACAAACCAAGGCACATTGCGATTCGTCGTAATGACCCACGCATTGGGTGCATTTGTTGGGATCTATGATATAGATCTCTTCACCCTCGCTAATGGCCTCATTTGGACATTCTGGCTCGCAGGCCCCGCAGAGGATACACTCCTCAGTGATCATGTAAGCCATCTAAGTTACCTCCCTTTGTTGTTTTGTCTTAGAGCGGACAAGATTATATCAGATTTTGCTCCCTTTGTAAACCCGAAGGGTGGAGGACACAGAGTCTGTGTCCTCCACCTACCACACCTTGCGATAGAGACCACGGCAACGGCCTATTCCTCTTCCAGGTCCTCCAGGAGATCGGTGAAGAGTTGGTCATGGTAGATCTCGTGGTCTCGGATGCGGGTCAGGAGCCTCTTCAGTCCGGGATCTTCTACCTCCTCGATCTGACGGGTGTACTCCTTAGTCACCTCTTGCTCCACGGCGATATCGGCCCGCAGCATATCGGCGGTCTCCTCTGAGCGGTCCACCCCGGTCTCTTCTACCTCTGGGCTGCCACCGGTTTCCGTCATCTCCTCCGCCAGCCAACCCAGGTGTTGCATCTCGTTGATAGCCTGATCTTGCAGTTCTAGACTGACCTCCTCATCGGGGGCGAGATAAGAGTGGTAGAGGTACTGCAAGATGACGGTGTACTCGTGGCGGATCCCCCAGTTCAACATATCGATGGTCTTATCCCTCTTCTCGGAGAGGAGCACCCCTTCGGGGGCTATCTTCTCCCGCTCCGATTTCCCGACCATATGGCTAAAGTCCGCGTGGTGGGCTTCTTCGTCGGAGAGGATACGGCGCAAGAGCCGCTTTATCTTGGGGTCATCTATAGCCTCTATGTGCTCCTTGTACATGGCGATGGCCTCCTCTTCGGCCTTGACGTCGCGCCCTAGCCACTCCGCTGGAGTGGTGCCTTCCAGATCCATCTCCGCCCGTTCCAGAGTGGGCTTACCCCCTAACTCTACCACCTTCTCCGAGAGCCAATCGAGATGGCGCATCTCCTCCCTGGCGATGGCCTCGATCTCACAGGCCATCTCCCCCTCGCCCAAAGCGTAGGCGTGGCGCAGGTACTGCACGATAGCCATGTGTTCGCCTTTGATATCCTCGTTGAGAAGGGCTACTATCTTTTCGCTCATCATAATCTAACCCCACTTCCCTTTGCCTATATGGGTCTGGATCTCGGCCTTCGACCTCTGCTGGATGAGTCCGGCCGTTTCTTTAGCCTGGGTGAATATCTCAACGCATCGGGGGTCTAGGTTGTCCTCTACTCCCATCTGGGCCACCTCAGCCACCTCATCGAGCAGGGTATAGAGCCTCATGTGTAGGCCGTTGGAGAGGCGAGACCTCTCGATCAACTGGGCCGCCTTCTCCTCCAATTTCTCGAACTTCTCCTTGGGAGCCCCGCAATTAGGGCACTTCTCCGGCGGGGTTTCTCCATCGTAGATGTAGCCGCATACCGTGCATCTCCACTTTCGCATCGTTAATCCTCCTTTCTAGATCGCTTCTCCTCGCTACTCCTCCACCTTCTCGAACATCTCCTTCTCCGCGCCGCATTCAGGGCAGACCCAATCATCGGGCAACTCCTCAAAGGGCGTGCCCGGCGGGATCCCCCCCTCGGGGTCGCCCTCCGTTGGGTCGTAGATATAGCCACAGACGAGACATTCCCACTTCTCCATATCTCCCTCCTCTTCGATGCCTGGCAAGGGGTAATCACGGTTACGTGTGTCAGGGGACAACTCACAAGGCGTCCAGCCCCAACCTTTTTGATAGTAGCACAACTCCTCCGCTATCTCAAGGTGGGGCCGTGGGCGAGCCCAGGCTAGAACTTAACGTACTTCTCGCGCTTGGCGTTACAGACCGGGCAGCGCTCAGGGGGCTCTCCCTCTACCGTGTGCCCACAGACTGAGCAGATGTAGAGCGCTCCTATCTCCAGATCCTTCCCCGCCTCCGTAGCCTCCTTAGCCTTCGTATAGATGGCGGTATGGATCTTCTCCGCCTCCAGGGCATAACCCATGGAGCGTTGGGCTCCCTTCTCCTCCTGCAGTTGGGCCACCGCTAGGTAGGCCGGGTACATCTCCTCCACCTCCCAGGTCTCCCCATCGATGGCCACCTGGAGGTTCTGGGGCGAGGCGTTGATGCCTCCCAGTTCCCGATAGTGATTGGTGGCGTGCACCTGCTCGGCGAAGGCGATGGCCTTGAAGAGACGGGCTACATTGGGGTAGCCCTCCCTCTCTGCCTTTTCGGAGAAGATAAGGTAGCGCATATGGGCCTGGCTCTCCCCAGCGAAGGCTGCCTTCAGGTTCTCCTCGGTCATATGTATCATATTCTTGCCTCCTTACGAGATGGTTGCCCTTTTTAACCAGGGCGGCAGTCGGGGCAAAGACCGTAGAACTCCAGTCGATAGTCGTTTACTCTGAAATCGGTGGCTCCCTTGGCCTGTCTTTCCAATGCGTTGCCCAAGGGCAACCCCAGATCGTCGATGCGGCCACAGTTGGTGCAGACGATGTGGGCATGGCTTTCCGTGTTAGCGTCGTAATGGCTGAGGGAACTGCCGTAGTCGAGTTCGCGGAGGAGCCCCACTTCTTTCAATATCCCCAGAGTACGGTAGATGGTCCCCAGGCTGATGTGGGGGATCTCCTTGCGCACCTTCTCGTAGATCCAGTTAGCATCGGGGTGGCTTTTTGCGCTCTGGAGGGCCTTGAGCACCGCTAGTCTCTGCTTGGTAAGGCGGTACCCTTTGCTATTTAACCGCCGGGCTATCTCTTCTTGGTCTGTGATCATGGGCATATAACCGTAATGATAATCGTTACTAATATTATAACACGGATTGGGGATTTGTCAAGGGGTTGCAATGGGGAAGAGGGAGTGATATACTCGCCCGAAGAGGGGTGTGAGGGTGGTCTTTTGGCTCTCTCTATTCGCCATATGGCTGTTCGCTTTCCTGGGGGCTTGGCGACTCTATGTCCAAGGGCGGCTGGGGAACGATTGCCATCGTGATCTCCTAGCCCTAGGCGCTCTAACCCTGGCCACGGTGGGCTTCTTCTGGCGGCTTCTCTTCACCCCGGTCTGGATGCCCGCAGATGGTGGCGATCTCCTCTCCTTTCTCTTCCCTCTCTACCATTTCGCTGCCCAGAGCCTGAAGGGGGGAGAGGTGCCCCTCTGGAACCCCTACCTTTATGGGGGCGCTCCCTTCGCCGCCGATATACAAACGGGCCTCTTTTACCCCCTAAACCTTCTCCTCTTCTTCCTGGCGCCTGAGATCACCTTCCGCACTTTGGAGTTGATCTCTGTTCTCCACTTCTTCCTGGCGGGGGCGTCTATGTACCTCTGCCTCCGCTTCATTAGAAAGGAACGTATCGGTCGCTTGGCCTCCCTGGCTGGGGCCGTAGCCTTCATGTTCTCCGATCTCTTCATCATCCATTTCGGGAACCTCAACATGATCGCTGCCGCCAGTTGGCTACCTCTGATCTTCCTCTTCTACCATCGAGCTCTTACGGAGAGGAGGGTTAACTACGCCCTCCTCTCTGGGGTATTTCTGGGCCTGGCCATCTTGGCTGGCCATATTCAGCCCATCTTCCATATCCTCTTCCTTCTGGGCCTCTATCTTCTCTATCGCCTATACCTCGCCTACCTGGGGGATCGTAGGGCGATACCGCTTCTTTTGGGTCTCGCTGTCTTGACCTTTGTTGTCGCCTTGGGGGGCACGGCTTTTCTTCTCCTCCCCGGCTACGAGATGATGCAACTCTCGGTGCGGGCGCAGATCCCCTACGAAGAGGCGGCCAAATTCTCCCTTTCTCCAGCGCAATTGATAGGGCTCCTCAACCCAGGTTTTTTCGGCCGCGGGCCACGCCTTTCCTGGGGGCTCTGGGATAGGGTGGAGGTGGGGTATATAGGGGTTCTGCCCTTGGTACTCGCTTCCTTGGCCCTGCTTTTCCGGCGAGGTTTAAGCCGCTTTCTCTTGGTCTTGGCCCTTATCTCCTTGCTTTTGGCCCTGGGCGATAACGCTATCCTTCATGGTTGGCTTTATGGCTTTGGTATTAAGCAACTTCGCGCTCCGGCCCGGTTTATCGTGCTCTTAGATTTCGCCCTCGCTTTCCTGGCCGCCTTGGGGCTGGACGCCATCTTGCGTCCCTTGGATCATAGAGAGCACACCCTCTTTAGACGGGTGCTCAGGCTCTCGTTGCCTTCTTTCCTGGCCATAACTGTGTTGACCCTGCCCCTCGCCTATGCGGTCCTCATCTTCAGCCAAGACCAGGACCCGGTGATATTGCAGCGCATAGCCAACGCCACCCGGGGACAGGTGCTTTTCCTTCTCTTCTTAGGTGGGAGCCTCTTTCTCCTTTACATACGAGGGTATCGGTGGGCGAGGCCGCAGATGGTGGGTATTCTGGCCATAGGTTTGATATTCGTCGATCTGGCAGCGACGGGGGCCTACGTCGATATCGGCACCACCGATCCCACGGAGGGGTTCCACCATTCGGCAGCCGTAGAGTTCCTCCAGGGAGAGGAGACTCTCTACCGTATTGAGGTGCCGCAGAAGGTGTGGGGGGCCTGGCAGCCCGACTTGGCCCTCATCCACCGGCTTTTCGATATAGGGGGGATATATACCCCTCTAGAGTTGGCGGACTTCGAACGGTACCGGCAAGCGATAGGGGGCCGTTCTTCGCCCCTCTATAGTTTTTTGAACGTGAAATATTTGATAGCGCGGAAAGGTGCCTCCCCGGGAGAGGGTTATCTCTTGGCCTTTGATGGCGACCCCAGGGTGGATATCTACCGTACTGGTGCCTTTCCCCGGGCCTTTGTCGTCTATCGGAGCCAAGTAGCCGCGGATCACGAATCGGCCTGGGCCGCTATTCAGGCTCCGGGCTTCGACCCCGCCAACATCGTTGTGGTGGAGGGAGGGAAGACCTTGCAAGGCGATGCCTCAGAAGGGAGAGCCGTTATCACTTCCTATTCCTTAAATGAGATGACGTTAGAAGCCGAGGCTGTAAGCGAAGGGTACCTGGTCCTGAGCGAGGTCTATTATCCGGGGTGGAAAGCCTATATCGATGGGACGGAAGTGCCACTTTTGAGGGCCAACTACGCCTTCCGGGCGGCATATCTTGCGCCCGGCCCCCACGAGGTTCGCCTGGTCTTCGCGCCCACTACGTGGAAGGTGGGGCTTCTCGTAGGGGCTGGCACCTGGTTGGCGCTGCTCTTCTGGGGCGCGGGGCAGATATGGAGGTGGTTACAGGGAAGATGAGTTTCTACTCTGCTCAAAAGTTGAGCCCTTTCCGATTTCAAGGAAAGGGCTTTTCATAGACCGGGGCGATGAAGGCAAAAGGGCCATATAGAGGGTGCAGGAGGACCTTAAAGTTGGGGAATGGGGCTCCAAGCGCTGTTGTTTGGGTTGATGGTGTCTTCGTTTCGTGGTACACTGGGGTCAAGCGCTTGGAGTCGAGAGTTTGGCGTCTATCTGCAAAATGTGGCAATAACTCTGGAACGCGCGCACATTCATAAAGGAGGAGATTGAATCATGGAAGATACGAGGATAATACTTTCAGGATTATGGGTAGCTACAATGTTGACCTATCTTTTGGGGGATGTGCTGCGCATATTTGCCGGCGACTTCACGGCGGGAGAAATCCAAGGGCTACAAGCAACTCAGGCAATTTGGATGGGAGCCGCACTATTGATGCTGATTCCGGTTGTAATGGTAGTCCTGTCCCTGACGTTGAAATATCCCGCGATTCGCTGGGTAACCATCGTCGCAGCCGTAATCCTTTTTCTCTTTAATCTCGTTGGTTTGCCCACGTACCCTTCAACGTATGACAAGTTCTTGATCGCTGTCGGACTTGTGTTTAATGCACTGACTGTCTGGTATGCATGGAAGTGGGTCTAAACAGGAAGATTAGCGCGCGCAAGCTTGCAGGATGTATTGTCATAAACGATTCTGAAAATAGCCTAACTAAAGCAATCTTGGAAAATACTTATGAAAGCGAATGTTTATCCCAAATATGGTTCACCCGATGTAGCATAAATTCAAAGGGGAAATGAGATGAAAATGTTTTTACAGATTATTAAATGGGTAGCATATCTTTTGACAGGACTTTCATTACTTGGTTTTATTAGCTTACTAATGTACAGGGTATATTTGAAAAATTCGACTAAAATTGAAACACCTAATGGTATAAGTTCATTAGAGGAGATTACACTGGGCGGTTTAAAACAATGGATATTCATCAGAGGTACTGATCAAAAAAATCCAGTTCTAATATTCTTGCATGGTGGCCCTGGTGCCCCTCTGCTGGGGATGTCAAGTTCGCGTAAATATGATGCCGAAATGATTAAACATTTTACAGTAGTTCATTGGGATCAACGAGGAGCAGGTAAATCATATAATAGAGATATCCCAATGAACTCAATGACCTTCGATAGATTGGTTGAAGACTGTAATGAGTTAATTGATTATTTACGAAATAGATTTCACACTCAAAAAGTCTTTATTGTTGCGCATTCAGGGGGAACGATTATAGGAATTAAAACTGCATATAAATATCCAGAGAAAATATACGCTTATGTAGGAGTGGCGCAAATTATAAACGACTATGAACAACAAAAAATATCATATGATTTTATAGTTGAAGAAGCTGAAAAATCTGGAGACGTAGGCAGACAAAATGCAATAAAGGCAATAGGCCCCCCACCTTATGAATCACCAAAAGAGGGCATGGAAAAAGAGAAATATGTTGGTCAATATGGAGGATTCTTGCATGATGATTCTATTAAGCAAATGATGAAAATGGTTTCTTTAGTGATCAACTTTTTAACTTCACCCGAATATTCATTATCAGAGGGAATTAGAACGTTCAGAAATAAAGGATTTGAATTTACTATGAATGCAATGTGGGAGGAAATGAAAAATGTCAATCTTACAGAAGAAATACAATCTATTGAAGTGCCCATATACTTCTTTGAAGGTAAATACGATATGAATACTCCCACAGTTCTTGTTGAGAAATTCTATGACAACTTAGATGCTGAAAAAGGTAAAAAACTCATCATTTTTGAAAATTCAGCGCATATGCCAATGATAGAAGAAAAAGAGAAGTATCAGGACTTATTAATAAACGTTGTTTTGAAAGAAAGCCAGAACAAATAATTACAAACCTCCAATATAAGGCCACAAAAGGGGAAATGTAGTAATAACTATAATACCTATGTAAGCGTCCACTATAGTTTTTCGAGCCTTGGCCGTCAGCCTGCCCCCCTGGCCTGCCATCCCTCGACCCTGTCGGGTCTGGGATGGGGCGTGCCAGGGCAGGCAAGGCGCACCAGGCCGGGGGAGGTAACTCCTGACGGCACTCGAGTTCAATGGTTTGTAGGGGAGGGGCTTGCCTGTCCTGCCCCTCGGGTCCTGAGGGCCCTCAGGGTCCGTCCTTTCAGGATCCCGTGGGAAAGGAAGCGCAGCGAAGGGTCCCCTCCCGAAAGCGGGAGGCCACCAGGGCCTCTCCTACTTCAACACCGGGTGAACTAATCACCTCTCTCCAGGCAGGATCTCTTCTACCAGTTTGAGGGCTTCTTCCCGGCTTCTCACCTTTCCCTCCACCTGAGCCTCGCGAACCGCCTCCAGTAGGTGACCGATGAGGGGCCCAGGCTCAAGGTGAAATCGCCTTTGGAGATCGTCCCCTGTGAGCAAGGTGGGGGGGAAGATCCACTCCCTTTCTTCGCCGAAATAGCGAGACAATGCGACCTTAGTGCTAGTCAAATGCTTCTGCCATTCCGGAGCCGACATATCCCCTCTTAGGGTGGCTAGGCGGTCCGCCAACGATAGAAGGAGGGCCTCAACGCCCGCTCCTTCTGTCTCCCTGAAGAAGCGATAGAGATGGAGAGGGCTCTTGAAGGTCAATCGCCAAGCGAGGGGGTTCCCCAGGGCTATGTGTTGGCCCAGGCGCACTTCCAGGGTAGCGAAGTGGAGGCGGCGCAGTACCCCTCTTAGGGAAGAGGTGTCTGGAGCCTCGGAAGGAGGGTGTTTGTCAGCCTCTCCCAGGTGGTGGAGCAAGGTGGTCAATTTCAACAGCATGAGGCGGCTTCTATCGCCGGCCGTTGGTTGGCCCAAATATGAGAGGAGATGGGTGAAAAAGGGCCATTCTCTCAATGCGGGAAGGGTGCTCTCCAGGCTCTCCAGGGTATCCAGCGGATGTTCTACCTCTTGGAGTTCAGGTAGGGCCGCGGTCAGGATGCCTGTCCGCTGCAAATAACGCAGGCTGACAGCCGAGTCATCCAGGGCTAGGATCCTGCATAGTTCCTCTCGCAGCCGCTCTGGGGAGACGGTGGTGATAAGAGAGGCGTGGCGGCGCATCCACCCCTGGGTGCGACTCTCCACTCGGAAACCCAACTCCCCTGCTAGCCGTACCCCTCGCAAGAGGCGAAGGGGGTCATCCTCGAAGGCCTCTTTGGACAGCGCCCGCACTAACCCCTCTTTCAAATCGCGCTGGCCGCCATAGGGGTCGATGAGGTGTGGTTCTGGGTCAAAGAGGTCCATTGCTAGAGCGTTGATGGTGAAATCACGCCGGGCGAGATCGGCTTCCAGATCGCCATGCATCTGGGATAGATCGACTAGGTAGCGCTCTCCTTCCGCTTGCAGGACGATCCTCGCCACTCCTCTCTCCTCGTCCAGGGGGACGAAGGATCCCCCCAGGTGATCCGCCAGTTGGTGGCCCAAGGGTAAGGCGTTCGCCGGAACCAATAGATCGATATCTTTGCTCTCCTTGCCCAGGAGTTGGTCCCGGAGGTAGCCGCCTACGATATAGGCCTGGGAGGTGCGCTCTTTCAAGAAGAGGCGCACCTTTTCGAAAACCCCTGCGCTCTCAAACCAAGAGGGCAATCTTTCTCCTTTGGGACGATATCATCTTTGTGAGTATATCTTACCCTCTCCCAAGAGGTCAAATTACCCCTTGACATAGAACATTAGTTCATGATATAATATCCTTAGTCTTTGGGGGAAAGGGGATAAGAGATGGCTCTCTCGGAACGGCAAAGTGGTATGTTGAAATTCATCACCAACTTCCTGCGCCGCCATGGCTACCCCCCTACTATTAGGGAGATCGGGGCTAAGGTGGGTATCTCCTCCACTTCGGTGGTGAACTACAATTTGGGCATCTTGGAGCGGGAAGGTTTAATCGAGCGGGACCGGGAGATCTCCAGAGGCATAAGGCTGCCTGGAGGGCTGGCTAGCCTCAGCGAGAGGATCCAGATACCCCTCTGTGGCCGGATCGCGGCCGGTGACCCCATCCCTATCCCCGATGATAGTTTCCCCACGGAGACCATCGAGTTGACCCGAGATATCCTCAAGGAGGAGGAAGGGCTATACGCCCTGGAAGTGAAGGGGGACTCGATGATCGATGCCCTGGTCCACGATGGGGACATCGTGATTATGAAACACCAGAGAGAGGCCGAGAACGGGGAGATGGTAGCGGTCTGGTTGCGGGATAAGGGGGAGACCACCCTGAAGAAGATATATCACGAGGGTAAACGGATCCGCTTACAGCCGGCCAACCCCCTTCTGGAGCCTATCTATGTGCATCCCTCGGATGTGGAGATCCAGGGCAAGGTGATGGTGGTGATCCGCCGACTCCAGGTTTCTTCCTCCTGAGACTTAGAATGGCCAAAGATGTGCCCCTCGATGAGAGGGGCTTCTTTTATCCGTTGTTTTTTAGGCTCTTGAGGCGCAAAGTTCTATGGTCAGGAGGTCGAGGGCCAGTTGTGGTTCCATCTGGCCGGTTTTTATGGCGGTGTCCACCTCCAAGAGTCGGCGGTGTATGGCTTCCAACCGGCTGCGGGAGAAGTTGCTTGCCTGTTGGGCTAGTTTCTGGGCCACGAAGGGGTGGAGCCCTAGCCTCGTCTGGATCGCTCGCCAGCCAAGCCCCTCGATCTGTAACTCCTTGGCCTGGAGCAGGAGGCGAAACTGGCGCGTGATCATGAAGAAGATATAGAGAAGGGGCTGGCCGGCATCCACTAATTCATGTAGGTATAGGGTGGCTTTGCGGGAGTCTCGGTGGCCTAAGGCATCGACCAGGGAGAAGATGGTTACCGTCTGAACCTGGCTTACCAAGAGGTGCACATCTTCTTCCTCGATGGGGCGCTCCCCTGCGTAGGTGAAGAGTTTCTCGATCTCTTGATCCAGGAGGCGGAGATCGTTCCCCAAGAAGTTAGCCAGTTCTTCCACGGCTGCGCGACTGATCTGGCCGCCCTTCTCCTCTGCCCTTTCTCTGATCCATTTTCTAAGGTGCTCGCCCTTGGGCGGTCTGAACTCTTTGACGAAGCCCCCCTCCAGTTGGGAGGCCAGCCTGTGGATGGGGTTCGATTTGCTGATATGCCTCCCCTCGATGAAGATCAACCTTGTGCTTTGGGGCATCTGAGGGAGGTATTCCTTGAGAGCCTCCACCAATTCTCGTTTAGCAGGTGGCAACTCCCTCTTTTTCGCCCCACGGCGGGGTTCCAACTGAGCCGCCAGGTCACGCACTATCACCAGTCGCCTTTGGGAAAGGAAGGGTGGGGCATCGCAAGCGCGGATTAACTCCCCCAAAGTGAGCGTCTCGCCATCGAGGCTGATGATATTGAGTGCAGATGTGGAGGGGTCTCCTACCTTGGCCTTCATCTCGGCCAAGGCCAGGGTGCGAGAGTACTCGTCCTCACCGTGAAGTAAATATAACATCTCTATAGATATTAGGCTGGGCTTAATTCTACCTTGTGGACCACCACTCCGCCCACTTTTTGAGCGATGACGCCTTTGATAGTCACCTCTTCTAGGTCCGTGGAGGTGGTGAGGTGCTCTTGCACCAGGAGACCCAGGGGCTGGGCGGCTATGACGGCGATTGTGGTTGCAAGGAGGAGACGAGGGAGTTTAATGAGCCTGCGTCCCTTCCTGCCCCAGACCAGGAAGGAGGAGAGGCCGGCTAGGAGGCCAGCCACCGCCAGATTAGTGCCACAGCGGGGGTGGATAGCCAACTCATGCTCCCCAGCCCGAAGCCGGGCTAAGGCCTCGCTGGCCGCGGCGGCCACCTCTTGGGTCTCTATTGGCCCGTATACATAGAAGCCATCGGTGGTAGTCCTCCCCATGACCTGACTGTAAGGGCCGCGGCGGGATAAGAGGTGGACGGTGGCGTGCTCCAGGGCGTGGTTGCGCCGTATGGTGGCTATGATGGGGTTTTCCAAGATCTTCATTTTTCCCTCCTAGCCCCTTCGCATTGCTCTTCATTCGTTTGGAAGCGTTGTTATAGCCTCCACGGGGCTTAGACGTAGAGTCGATGCTTATAGATATACTCTTCTACCTCGGGAGGCACCTGGTATTTGATGGGCAGCCCTTGATGGACCCTCCTTTGGAGGTCTGTGGAGGAGATCTCCATCTCTGGCATATCGATGATCTCTGTGCGGGCTGTTATCCCTGGGATCGTCTCCTCTAGCCTCTCCAGATCTGGCTCATAGCCGGGTCTCTCCACCGCCACTAGCCGGCAAAGACGGATCAACCTCTGGGGCTCATGCCAGGTGTCGATCTCCATTAAGGAATCCATCCCCATAATAAAATATATCTCTTCCGTGTACTTTTGTCGCAGGAGGGCGATAGTATCCACAGTATAGGAAGGGCCGGGCCGGTCGATGTCGATGCGGGAGAGAGAGAAGTGGGGGTTGGAGGCGATAGCCAGCTCCACCATCGCGTACCGATCTTCCACGGGGGTTATCTCTTCATCTAGTTTATGAGGCGGGACTCCGGCGACCACGAAAATGACCTCTCGGAGGCTTAGTTTGGCTCGCGCCTCCTCGGCTGCGGCCAGGTGGCCATAATGGATAGGGTCAAAGGTGCCGCCCAGGACGCCGATCCTTCCTACTCCCACCATTCGAGTTCCATTTCTCCTATGTAGACCGTATCCCCCGGCTGGACTCCCGCCTCCTCCAAGGCCTGGGTCACCCCCATAGCCTCCAACTCCCGCTGAAGTTTCTCGATCGCCTCTCTGTACCGCCAATCGGTCATGGCCACGGCTCGCTCTACCCTCTTACCCCGCACCCGGAAACTACCATTCTCGTGGTCTATTGCAAACCCTTCTTCAGGGAGGCGAAAGATGGCTATCTCTTCCCTCTGGGGTTCAGGAGGGGCCTCCTCTAGGAGCTGGGCTGCTCGATAGAGCAGTTCTTTCACCCCCTGGCCGGTGAGGGCGGATATGGCTAGGGTCTCCACCTCTCGTCGCTTCATCTCTCGCTCTAGGGTAGGCCAGACCTTTTGAGCCTGGGGGAGATCCAGTTTATTGAGAGCCGCCAATTGGGGCTTTCGGGCCAGGGCGGGGTTGAAGAGAGCCAGTTCTCTATTTATATCCTCGTGATCCTGGAGGGGGTCTTTGGAGGCCCCGTCGAGGAGGTGGATTAGGACCCTTGTCCGCTCGATATGGCGCAGGAAATCGTGGCCTAACCCCTTCCCTTGATGGGCCCCCTCTATGAGGCCCGGGATATCGACTAGGACGAAGGAACGGTCGTCGAGGTCCACGATCCCTAGGTTAGGGGTGAGGGTAGTGAAGGGATAGTCGGCGATCTTGGGCCGGGCAGCGGTGCAGACGGAGAGGAGGGTGGATTTCCCGGCGTTGGGGCAACCTATGATCCCCACATCGGCGATCAGTTTCAACTCCAAAAGCAGCCACCGTTCCTCGCCCGGTTCTCCCCGTTCGGCGAGACGGGGCGCCTGGTTGGTAGGGCTAGCGAAGGCGGCGTTCCCCCTTCCTCCTCGCCCCCCACGAGCCACTAGAGCCTTCTGCCCCTCTTCGATCAGGTCAGCCAAGTGTTTTTCTGTCTCAGCGTCGCGCACCACTGTTCCGGGAGGGACGCCGATCTCCAGGTCCCCTCCCGCCTTTCCTTGCTGACCTTTTCCCCTCCCATGGCCGCCCCGGCCGGCTTTGAAATGGCGGCGCTTCCGGAAGTTGATGAGAGTGTTTTGATGGGGATCGACCACCAGGTGGACGTTACCTCCTGGGCCACCGTTGCCCCCGTCTGGTCCTCCGAGGGGGACGTATTTCTCTCGGCGGAAACTGACGCAACCGTTGCCGCCTGTTCCCGCTTGCACGTGGATCCTGGCCTCGTCGAAGAACAACTTCACCCCCGAGGAAGGATATAGGAAGGCGTGAGGTATGTCAAGGGTTAGTCCCATTAAAAATGCCACAACTGTGGTAGAGTTGAATGTGCCGGTCAGACCTGCACAAGAGAAGTGGGGGAGATCCTCATAATCTCCCGAAGTGGGAATGGCACCCGAAGTGGGAATGGCACGTGGCGGCAGGTTTTGGTAGGTAGATTTCTATACCCGTCCTACTATCTAGGTTGGATATGGAAATCCGACTTGCTATCACTATGAACGGCCCCACTTGGCCTCGATAT
>DAOULQ010000191.1:0-18393 GCA_034419095.1 Anaerolineae bacterium
CTGTATAGGCCAGCGAGAGCTCTTCACTTACCCTCTCCGGCCAGCCGTGGACATGGACGATGGCCCCCACGGAAGGGTTCTCTAGATAGATCATGCGATGCTCCACCGCATCTACCGAGACCCGGCGGGGTTGCTCAACCCAGGAAGGGACGCTCACCACCATAGAATCCCCCTCGCGTCCCACCACCAGCATGATATCCGTTCCGATGGTCTTAAGTTTCGTCTTATCCACGCCAGAGGCGCTCATCCAGAAACTTGTAGGCGGTAGGTCTGGATGCGAAACCCGGGCGCTGACGTTACCATAACTCAATCCAAAGAGTTTGTATACCAGTCGAACGAATCTTAGGTGCCTCTTGGTGAGATACTCTTCCATAGGGAAGGGGGTTGGAAGCAGCCCTAGTTCAGCTAACTTCCTGCTCGCCTCTATCATCTGTTGGGTAACCGGTGTCCCCTGCCAAACCGATTCTGGTAGGTCGTGACGAAAGAGGTTATCGAAGACCCAGGTAGCGGTTGCCCGAGGCCTCAGATACTCATACCACAGTCGAGCGAAGTACTCTTCATCATCGCCCTTATAAGGGATCTCTGGGTGACCTTGCTCTAGGGTGACGCAATACGAGGTCTCTAATCGTTGCGGGCTTCCCACCAGCAAGATCAGCATGGAGCAGACGTTATAAGCCAGCAAAGGGTATCCTGCACCCAGAGGATCTTTTGGCCTTTCCCCATCGTGAATAACGGTAACTACCTTGGTCCCGTGGCTTGGTAGGGAGAGCAAGACCGGATTGGGAGCACCCCTGGCAGCAAAGTTTACCACCAACCCGGTGGCTTCTGTGGCTTCTTCCTGCAAATGGTGCCCTCTCTTTAACAACTCCTTGGTCAGACCCTGCTCGAACCACTCTTGCAGCGGGGTCTGCACCACGCCGGTGAAACAGAAGCGAAGCTCCTTGCTCATCTCTCCTCCCATATTCAGACGCCCGCAAACCTCCTCATCAACTCGGAGAATCTCAGCCCCGCCTCCCGCTTCTTGCGGAGGTTGACGGTGCTGGCGGGCACGTATTGAAGCGCTTGCGGCTGACAGAACTTGACGCAAGCGGGGTCACCATCGCAGAGTTCGCATTTGATCACTTTCCTCGCCATGGTGTCGATCCCCATACCGCCGAAGGGACAGGCGACCACGCAGAGTTTGCAGCCGATGCAGAGATCGTAGTCAATAACCACCCTTTCCAGATGGCCGTCGCGAGAGAGGGCGTCCACAGGGCAGACAGCCATGCAAGGGGCCGATTCGCACTGCTGGCAGACCATAGGCAACTCGAACCCCTCCATCTCCCACTTGATGATATGGATCCTGGCCCGGCTAGGGTTGCTAACCCCGGCGTTCTTCACCGAGCAAACCAACTCGCATAGCCGGCAGCCGGTGCACCTTTCGTGGTCTATTATCAAGATCTTCTGCATATGATCTCCTCACAGCATATGGGATGGCTCTTTATCCAACCCCAGCCTTTTGAGGGTCTCTGGACGGGGAACACCGTTTTCATCCCAGCCATGCAGGGCGTAATATTCATCTATCATCTGCTTGAACTTCTGGCGGTCGAGTACCTTATTCCTGGCGACCTCCAGGCCTAGGGGGGTTGGCTCGTCGAAATACCGATCCACCAGCCAATCGTCCTCCCGCTTTAACCCCTCCTGGATATTGAATAGCCGCTCCAAAGTATAAGCCCGATCTGCGATCTCCCATATCTCCTGAGGCGATATCTCCAACCCGGTGTTGTAGTAGATCAGTTTTGAGAACTCATCAAAGCCCAAAAGGTTAGGGCTCAGGAAAATAGTGTGGTATTTGCATACGCCCAGGCAGTCGACCGCCTCATAACACATCTCATGCCATTGCACCTGGCGGGCTTTCCCCTCATAGACGGTATAGTCGGAAGAGAGGGGGCCATCGTAGGGGGTAGGGTAACTGTATATCTTTCTGAGGAGCGTTTCCGGCAGGTGGTAAAGGTCGATGCCCGGTCGACTTCTGAGATGATCGGAGCCCCGGGAGGCGGTAGCGATACCCAAAGCCAAAGAAGGCGTAGGTCTCTCATCGGAGTGAAGGTTGCTCATCCCCTTTACCTGGATGCAGTAGGGACGAGACTCCTCGCCGATCCTCTCGATGGCCCGTAACGGTCCCTCGGCCAAGATATCTCCCAGTCCCTTTCGTTGGGCGATCCTCTCCACCATCTCCAGCACCGCTTCATCGTTGCCCCACTCTAATCTCAACCCTGCGGTGTCTTTGTCGGTGAGAATCCCCTTCTCATAGAGTTCCATGGCCCAAGCGATCATGCTACCCGTCTCCAAGGTGTCCAGGCCATACTTGTTAACCAGGTAGTTGCCGGCCAGGATGGTCTCAAAGTTATTGCACCCAACCTCCATACCGAAAGCGCCTTGGCTGGCGTATTCCGGCCCCTGAGCGTAGACGCCGGCGTAAGGCCCATCCTTGATGACGTACTTATGGCGACAGTGAATGCTACAGCCGAAGCAGCCCTCCGTGCCCATGGAGTATTCGTCGATATGCTCACACTCGATGTTGCCCCCCACCAGTTGATTCAACTGGAAGTTCCGGCACCTGATGAGGCCCGTAGTGTTGGTCACGCCATAGATGAACATGGTGCCCCATCTCTGCATTATCTGGGCGAATTTTGTGGAGCATATCTTGTCGATGATCTCTTTATTGTAGTTCAGGGCCTCTTCGGGATAGCTGATCTCGATGTCCATGGTGCCCCGCACGGCTATGGCCTTCAGGTTCTTGGAGCCCATCACCGCCCCTATGCCTGTCCGGCCACCGGAGTTCTTAAACCCCGTCCGTACGTTAGCAAAACGAACCAGCCTCTCCCCAGCCGGGCCGATGCAGGCCACCTTGATCTCCGGGTCCCCCAACTCTTGCCTTATGAGATCCTGGGTCTCGAAGGCATCCTCTCCCCAGAGGTGGGAGGCCTCTTTTATCCCTATCTCCCCGTCGTGGACCCAGAGGTAGACCGGGCTTCCGGCCTTCCCTTCCATCACTAAATGGTCGAAGCCGGCCCACCTTAGTTCTGGGGCGAAGAAGCCACCCATGTTCGTACTGCCCAGAAAGCCCGTCAGGGGGGATTTGGCTGCCAGATGGCTCCTAGCCGAGGCCGAGGCTAAGGTACCAGCCAAAAACCCCGCGCTTACGAGAAGCACGTTATGGGGGCCCAGGGGGTCAACGCCTGGCTCCAAGTGGTTATAGAGAAGATAGATATCCAAGCCCCGGCCGCCCAGATACAGCTTCCGCAGCATGACCGGTATGGGGGCCACCTCGACTTCGCCCGTGGATAGGTCTATATAGGCGATCTTCCGATTGAGAGCCATCCTATCTCCACCTCCTCATTCCCTTATTTGGGGGAAGGACCCGCTAACCTGCCACTAGTAACAAAGAGATACCCTACTCCCCTCGAGTTTGGGGTTTCTCCCAGGCTTCCCAGACCGGCCCCCTGATCTTCGCCAGTTTGGGGTTGGGCCAGGATATCCGCCACTCCCATCCACAGGAGGGACAAGTGGCTCTCTCCGCGCGGGGAGCGACCTCAAACCGTTCAAAGCAGTTCAAACACCTCACTTTCCCCAGTCTTGCTTTTTTGATCTCTTTCATCCAAAACCCCTCCACACAAGCGCTCCATCTAGCGTTGCCCTCGCCAAGGCTCTGGCATCAGCCTGTGACCTTGAGGACGATGGCTGCGGACGAATCCCCAGCCGCGCAGCCCACAAAGAGGCCGTATCCTCCCCCCACCAAGACCAATTCTTCGATCACCTCCATCATCAGCCGGGAGCCGGTGGGCCCTTGAGGGTGGCCCCAGACGATGGAGGAGCCGTAGTTGTTCATGGCCTCTTTCTTCACCCCCATCTCCCGCGCGAAGTAGATATCGTTCACCGCAAAGGGGTTGTGGGTCTTGATCACCCGCACATCTTCGATAGTGATGCCTGCGCGAGAGAGCGCCTGTCGCGTGGCGGGGATAATCGCTTGAGCCATATAGCCTCTCTTCGACCTCCCTTCCCCAAAGGAGGCTATCTGAACCTCGATCTCCGGGTCCCTGCTCAGTTCCCGTGCCTTCTCCTGCGTGGTCACGATTATCCCACAGTTGCCGTCAGCAGGATGGGTCTGCGTCCCATAGGTAACCGTGCCTCCCTCTATGACCGGTTTGAGTCTGGCCAGCCCCTCCGCAGTGGTGGGGTAGACCCCTTCGTCGCCCTCGACAGTAGCGATGACCTTGCGCCCCGATGGGTCCCTCACCTCGATGGGGATGACCATGAAACGACGAAGGAAGGCAGAATCGTCCTTCACTGCGCCATCATACTGGCGATACCTGAGGAGCGCCATCCCGTTTTGCTCCTCCTTGGTGATGCCCGCCTCCTGGGCCACATTCTCCGCCGTCTCGATCATGGCGTTCTTGGCGAAGGGGTCGAAGGAGAAGTTATCCCAAACCCAATCTTCCTTATCGCCGGTGCCGCCTGGCCCTAGGGGGTTGGGGTAATAGATGTGGGGGCCGTTGCTGCATCGGTCGCAGGTGATGGTCAGGATGGTCCGATCCTCCCCGCTCTCTACCTCGAAGGCAGCGGTAGCCAGCACCCGGGCTCCCGTGGCGCAGGCCTGACTTATGATGGGGCCAGTGATCGCTTCAGCCCCGATGAGCCCGGCCAGCCAGGGGCCTCCATAGAAACTGTGTTTCTGGGGCACCGTCATCCCCAAAAGGAGAAGATCGAAAACCTTTGGTGAGATCTCCCTCTCTTGGAGGGCTCGCGTGGCGATCTCCGCCGCGAAGGGGATAGCGCTGAGATGGGCGAAACTACCTTGCCAGCGGCAAAAAGGCGTGCTCCAGTACCCACCGTAGGGGATGAAGGCTTTTTGAAAAGGCATCGTAAACCTCCCTATTGATAGAACCGCAGAAAGACTCAGTTCCTCGGACTCCCCACCAAGGTGCTATCCCCATAGTAATCAAGATAGGGGTATCTCCTGAGCCCTCTCCAGGGCGAAGAGCGCCGCTCCAAAGGCGCCCATCTCCTGAGGATGGGGGGCGATCTCCACTTCCTTTCCCGACCGCAGGCTCAAGAGTTCAGCCACTATGGGGTTAAAAGCCACAACTCCACCGGTCACGATCACCCGACCGCCCAAGACTCCCATCTCCAATACCCGCTTTACGACCGAGACGAACAACCCTCTCACGATCTTCTCTACCTTCTCGCCCCGCCTGATCCTGTCTAATATCTCAGTAGCGGTGAAGACCGTGCAATAACTTCCGATCTCCGCTGCCTTGCTAGAGCGCCTGGCTAACCCGTCGAGGTCGCCCAGGGGGATGTCGAGCCTATAGGCCATCTCCTCCAAGAAAGCCCCCGTGCCAGCGGCGCACTTGCGGTTTATCTTGAAGCCCACTCTCTTACCCTCCGCATCAAGCCTGATGATCTTATTATCCTGACCACCGATATCTACGACGGTGATCTCCTCGGGGAAGTAATGGTAGCAACCTCTGGAGTGGCAACTTATCTCCGTCACCGTCTCCTGAGCGAAGGGCACGCTCTTTCTCCCGAAGCCGGTAGCCGTAATCGACCTTATCTCCTCCCGCGAGAGCCCTGCCCATTTCAGCGCTTCTTCAAAGGCCTCGGTGGCCGCGCCTTCAAGGTCCACTCCCGTCTTCTTGACAAACGAGCCCAGGATACCCTTAGCGGTGTCGATGATCACCGCTTTAGTGGTCACCGCCCCTACATCCAAGCCGGCAAAATAGCTATCACCTCCCATGGCCACGACTAACCCTTTACCTCCTCCAGTTGCTCGATGAAGGCCTCGATGTTGGTCCTCGTCTGTTCCTCAGAGTAACACCTTAGGTCGTTTAGATCGGCGTCGATGATTAAAGAGGGTAGGCCCACTCTCTTCTCCAAACGCTGGGGCATGCCGTATCTAGCATTGGAGTTGTTGGGACAAGTTCTGGAATCATGAAAAATGATCCCATCCACCTGGTACTCTTTCACCATCTTTGCGATATATTCCTCCTTGACCCTCTCCGCTCGATTGATGAATATCTCGGTATAGGCTTGGGCCATGCTCTCAAAGGGGTTCCTTTCGTCGAAGGCGCTAAATATCCAACTGTTGCAATAGGTAGATACCACGACGCAGGCACGCAGTTCGGAGAACTGTTCAGAAAGGGCTCTCAACTTCCCCCAGATGGGCATCCCTTCCCAGTAGAGCCTGAAACGCTCTCCATCTACCGCTGCCACGCCGCTCTCTATCCGCTCCTGCAACTCATGCTTCAGAACCTCATAGTAGTTGATCGCCTCCTGGGTGCCCCTCAAGCAAACCGCAGGCCCCATGTGGATCGTCCCATCGAAGAAGGTCCAAGGAGAGGGCAGATGTTTTGCCAGACCGAGTACCTCCCCCCACAGTTCGCTGCATCGGCGAGAGAGGCGAAGGCTCTCCTTGAATCTGTCTATATCGAACTCCTCTCCTGACGCCTCTTCCAAGGTGGGTATCATGGCCTTCAGTTGCCCCACCACGTTGGCGATATCTACCTCCCTCACCTCCACCAGAGCGCGCGGACTATTTATCCCCACCACCGGGACTTCGAACTCCCTCCCGTAGAACTCGAACCACTCCTGGACATCCCGACACTGGTTGGTGTTATAGGCCAAGAGGTCGGGCTTGGGCACGCTCTCGATGCCAGGGTAGACCTTGGATAGGGGGGTCTCCCCCTTGAGGTAGGCACCTACATCGCTGGTAAGATAGGAGCATATCTCCGGCGAATAGCCCATGGCGTTAGCCAAAGGGATGTACTCCATGGCTGTCCTGGTAGACCCCAGGACGGCACCATGATTTTCGGGGTAGTGGACCTCGAAGCCGAAAGCCCTGAGCAACTCGGCTGGCCCCACACTGGTGCACCAGGCTATCTTCCCCCCCTCCTCCCCTCTGGAGATCCTATCCATCCGGTAGTAGTAATCGCTCATCACCCGCTTGAGGTCACCAGTGGCCTTGATTTTTTTGCGCCTAAGTCCTTTCTCCGACATAACCCTCTTCCCCGGGGCCAAGGGATCTAGATGGCCTCCGCCAGAACCTCGGTTATATCCATCACCCTGATCCTCAGCCTCCGTGCCCGTCCCACTCTGGCAGCCGCTAATTTGAGGTTGCTCTTACAGGAGGGACAGGCGGAGACGAGCACCTCCGCTCCCATCTCTAAGGCCTCAACAACCCGATTATCGGCCAGCCTAGAACTCAACTCGTTGTCGTAAGCCTTCAGCCCCCCGCCGCCTCCGCAACACTTGGCCAGCGCCCGATTGAGCCCGAACTCCATCAGTTCTAGGTCCGGTACGCTCTTTAGCACATTGCGAGGCGGCTCATAGATGCCCAGATGTCTTCCTAAATCACAGGGGTCGTGATAGATGACCTTCCTGGGAAACCCTTTATTGAACTCGACCTTCCCCTCAGAGACCAACCTCTCCACATACTCCACCGCGTGCAAGACCTCTACATCTAAATCGGTGTATAACTCCTTGAAGGCCTTGTAGCAGCCAGCACAGGTGGTGACTAAAGAGTTCGGGCTCAGCCGAGAGAAGGTGGCCATATTCCTCTCCATGCACTCTTGGAAGGTAGCGGATCCCACCAAGTAGGCCACATAGCCACAGCAATTCTCCTCATCGCCCAAAAGGGCATAGTTCACTCCCACCTTATCCAGTAGTTCCATCGTGCTAGGGACGATATAAAGGTCTTGATAGGAACCGACACAACCCGAAAAGAGAAGGAGATCTGCTTTCTCAGGGGCTCGGGTCCTCGCCTCATAGCCTGCGGGGTAGACTTCTGTCCTCCTATGCGCGGGCTCCTGGAAGGGGTTGCCTTCTTCCTTTAGACTCTCCAACATGGGGAGGAAGACGTCCGGGAGATACCCTTCTTCAACCAGGCGCTTACGAGCGCCCTCCACGATGTCAGCGACCATGATACCGGCTGGACAGGTAGCCTTGCAATTCAAACACATGGTACATTGATAGAAACTATCGGCCAGTTCCTGGGAGGGCTGAATCGCTCCGGTCATCAGGTTAAAGGCTAAGATGACGTGACCTCTAGCGTTGCGCGACTCCAGAGCCGTCTCCGCAAAGATAGGACAGCCTAACCGACAGAAACCACACTGAATGCAAGCCAGCACTTCGTTGTCCACATGCTCTCCGAAACTCTGGATGGGCTTCTCAGAGATCTCCGTGAAGGCGAAGTAGTCGTATATATCTTTGACCTTGTCATCCAAACCCATCTTGCCGGGGTTCAGTATGGCGTGGGGGTCGAGGGCGCGCTTGATCTCCCTCATCACCTCCTGCCCCACTCCCAACTCCTGGCCGATGAAGGGCGACTTAGCCATGCCTGTGCCGTGCTCGGCGGTGAGGGTACCTTTGAACCTCAGGGTGAGATCGATGAAATCCTGGGCGATTTTTTTCGCCTTCTCCCAATGCTCCTTCTTCCTCACATCCAAGAGAAGCACGGTGTGGATATTCCCATCTCCCACGTGTCCGAAACTAGCGATGGGGAAATCGTGCTTCTCACTGATCCTTTGGATCTCCCTTATAGTATCCGGTATCCTGCTGATAGGTACGCCGAAATCCTCGACTAGAGCGATCTGTCGTTCACCTCTCTTTACCTTGGACAAAGCGGAGGCCAGCCCCTGGCGCGCTTGCCAGATGACGAGCCGCTCGTTGGGGTCGTCAGACCACCTAGTCTCAATCGCGTTATGCTTGGCGCAGATCTCATCGATCTGCCTCATCTGATCCTGAACGGCTGCCTTATGTCCATCCACCTGGATGAAGAGCATGCAACCCACATTTTCGGGGATATCCAGCCCCATCACCTTGACCGTTACGTCCAAGGAGACTCGGTCTAGCATCTCGCATGCGGAGAGCGGTATCCCCTTGCCGAGGATCTCCGTCACCGCGTTGCCCACGTCCTCCAGATCTCGCCACCACGTCTGGGCGAAGGCCACATATTCGGGCACCGGGATGATCTTCACCGTCATCTCGGTGATTACCCCCAATGTGCCCTCGTAGCCGACGAAGAGGTGGGTGAGATCGAAGCCAGAGGAACTCTTGGGAGTTATGGCCCCGGTCTTAATGACCCGACCATCGGCCAAGACCACCTCCAGCCCTAAGATCCAATCCTTGGTGGCACCATATTTGAGCGCTCGGTCACCGCTGGCGTTGGTGGAGACCATCCCTCCGATGGTGGCTATGGGGGCGCTGCCAGGGTCAGGAGGAAAGAAGTGGGTGGGAGCCAGAGCGGCATTCAAGTTATCGCAGATCACCCCAGGCCCCACCACAGCATACCCATCCTCTCGGTTTATCTCCTTTATACGATCCATTTTGGAAAGATCTAGAATGATCCCCCCTTCACAAGCCAGAATAGCCCCGGTTACGCTGGTTCCTGAGCCCCGGGGTATTACCGGCATCCTCTCCCCATTGGCTAGAGCCAGGATCTGCGATACCTCCCCTTCGCTCTTGGCAAAGACGATGGCATCAGGAACGCCCACGTGGGCTGACATATCGCGGGAATAGCAGAGCCGCTCGATCTCGTCGGTTCTGACGTTCCCCTTCCCCACTATCGCCTCTAGCCGTTCAAAGTACTCCATGGTCATCTCCTTTTCGAGTCCCACAACTCTGGGGTTAGAGTTAAAGCCAGCCCCAGAAAAAGGAGAGAGCGACCCCCTTTCCCCCCACTTGACCTCTAACCTCACGATATAAGGTCGTTCATGGAAGGGTGATTCTTATTTATGCCGTTCTCTCAAGATCCGGTGGACTATCTTCCCCGTCGCCGTCCTGGGCATCTCCTCGGAGGCGATGAGATCTACCTTCTTGGGCCTCTTGTAGCCGGCCATCTTCCCCCGGCAGAACTCGATGATCTCCTCCTCGGTAGGTGGGTCGTTGGGGTCCTTGGGAATCACCACCGCTGTTACCGCCTCGCCCCACGTCTCGTGGGGGGTGCCGACCACGGCCACATCCAATACCTTGGGGTGCTTGGCCACAACCTCCTCCACCTCGGAGGGGTAGACCTTCTCACCCCCGGTGATGATCATGTTGTCCTTCCTATCGACGATGTAGAAATAGCCATCTTCATCCTTTCTGACCATATCGCCAGCGGTGAAATAGTCGCCCCGGAAGGATTGGGCGGTCTTCTCCGGCATCTTCCAGTACTCATCGAACATCATGGGACCCCGGGAATAGAGTTCGCCCACCTCGCCTACGGGGACCTCGTTACCCTCCTCATCCAAGAGTTTGATCAAATCCGTCCCCGCACACTCCTTGCCTATCGACCCCAGTTTGATCAACTGCTCATGGGGCTTAAGGAGGGTGACCATCCCCGCCTCGGTGGAACCGTAGGCCTCATAGAGTTCTGCGTTGGGGAACATCTTCATGATCCCCAGTTTGGTATCCCGTCGCGCTGGCGCCGAGGATATGAGGAGCTTCCGCATAGAACTGGTATCGTATTTGGCCTTCACCTCCTGGGGAAGGTTCAACATCAAGATGTAATGAGTGGGCACCAACGAGGTAAAGGTCGCTTTCTCCCGGTCGATGATCTGCAACAGTTCTTCGGGGTCGAAACCTCTGGCTCGATGAACGTAAACCCCTCCCCCGATGTAGGTGAAGACGAAGGAGTAGAAGGTGGAGTTCACATGACAAAGGGGCATCACAATCAGGCCGATATCGTCCTCATTGAAGCCGAAATCGACCTCGTTAATGAGGAAGAAGGCTATATAGGACTCGTGGGACCTGATGACCCCCTTGGGACGCCCAGTGGTACCCGAGGTATAGAGGTGGATCCAGGTCTCTTGGGGATCGATCTTGACCCCAGGCTCTTCCGGCGAAGCAAGAGCGATGATCTCCTCATAGTTAAGATAGCCTTGGGGGTTCTTCTCCTTAGCGCCAACGAAGATGAACCGGTCAGAGCCAACCTCTGCGAAGTTCCCCTTGACCCGCTCCACCTCTCCCAGGAACTCCTCGCTGCAGATAAGGGCTTTGGATTCCGAGTTATTGACCACGTATTCGATCTCCGGCCCCACCCATCGGAAATTGACAGGCACTATGACCACACCCGCTTTGGCCGCCGCCGCATAGATCTCCATATACTCGATGACGTTGTAAAGGAGGGTGGCGATCCTATCTCCCTTCTTGAGGCCCATCCCCAACCAGGTGTTGGCCAACCTGCAGGCCCTCTCGTTGTACTCTTGGAAGGACAACTTCCTTGCCGCGCTCTTCACCGCCATCTTATGAGGAAATTTGACGGCGTTGACCTTTAGGATCTCGCCCATGTTCAGCCAAGGCATCTTTGCCACCTTTCGCTTTCTCCACCAGGTCTCCCTCGAAGCCTGGTACAAACCTATGACTCCACTTTTTCACCACCATCAGCCACCTCCCCAAAGGGTTCTAGTGAACCCCGATACGTACGGCCTTTTCTCAAATAGGAGGGCATAAACCTGGGCCATGCCAGAGCCCATGAGCCCACACGCGAGCAAGAGGCTGCCTTCCCTACTCCTCCTTAGGCCTGGGTAGTACCGCCTCGAACAACTCCTCATCGACGAGATGCCCCTCAGCCAAGAGTTGTCGATACTTGATGAAGTCGATGGTGTCCTTTCCCGTCATCTTCCGGGTGTTGAAGGCGTGGAAGCCCAAGAAGGCCTCATTGGCCATATTGGCCGCCAGCCAATGGCCGTAGTAGTCTTTGCCCATATCCCAGAAGAACTTCTTCTTGGCTCTGATGGAGTCGATGGACATCTGCAAGCAATGGGGGAAGAGGTTGGTGAAAGTCCATACCATCTCATTGACCGCCCTGTCCAAGAGTGCGAAATCGGTGGTGGCCTCTTTTACGAAGTCGCGAGCCCTCTTGTACTCCTCGCCGGTCTTGAACTCACCATAGACTATCTCCCCATCTTCAACGTACTTGTCGGTGATGACCAAGGGGTTCCTGATCCACTTTCCATCCTGCTTTATGACCGGAACGACCTTGCTGAGGTACCCCTTTCGCAACATCTTGTAGGCGCTCCAAAGTTCGCAGGAGATGCAGTTCCACATGGCATCCTCTATCCCCAGGAACCAAGGGAGGAAGTCGGAGGAGCCCCCCACCGGCGCAGAACCGTGTCTGGGCCCGGCCTGACCGAAGACAGCCAAATCTGAGGCGATAGCCAGGTCACAAGCCCCGCCGATCTCCTGGCCGCCGGCTACCCTCATCCCGTTGACCCGGCAGATGACCGGCTTTTTACAGTTGAGGATGCTGTCCACCATGCCATTGAAGAGGTCCATATAGAGGGCATACTCGGTGGGCCTACCGCTGTAATACTCGGCGTACTCCTTGGTGTTTCCCCCGGTGCACCAAGCCCTATCTCCCACCCCGGTGAAAACCACGGCCACCACGCTGCGATCCATGGAGGCCCGGCTCATGCCCGCGATAACCCCCTTCACCATCTGCGTGGTGTAGGAGTTATACTGCCTGGGGTTATTCAAGATCACCCAGGCGGAATACAACCCTTCGACCATGTTGCCCTCGGGATCGACGACCGGCCTCTTCTCATACATGACACAAGGGGGCTCGGTGCCGAAGAACTCATCGCCCCATAGGTCATGATCTTTGATTTCGTGATCCCTGGGCAGCCAATCCAGCGCCATTCTCCACCTCCCTTTTCTAGGTTATCGTTCGAGCCCCCTCACCCACTAGAAGCAAACCCCTTCGTTTGGCCTACTTCCTTCCACGCCTCTCCTCTCTTCAATCGACCTCCGTCCAGGCCTCTAAAAGTCGGGGGTGAGAATGACTCTTCTCATCAGTCTCCCGGCGTGGGCCTCTTCGAATACCTCTTGCATCTGGCTCATGGGTCGGGTCTCGACGAAGGGTTCCATCCCTATCCTCCTCTCAAGAACCATCTCCAACACTTTGGGGTAATATTCGGGCAAGCAGCCCCAGGTGCCGATGATCTCTGCGTCATAGGCCATCAATTTGGAGAACATATATTCGATAATCGCATTATTATAGCCGATTATGATCAATTTGCCGATGAAGGAGAGAAGCGAAAGGGCGATCTCTTGACCAGCCTGGACCCCGCTGGCCTCGAATATCTTCCAGCCATAATTATATGGAAAGCCGTGGGCCTTACAGATCTCCCTAAACTCCTCTCGCACCTCCTTAGCGCTCTTGCCAGCGGAGTTAATCACGACATGGGCACCATATTTTAAGGCCCTTTCCAACTTCCTGGGGCCTATATCGATCCCCACCGCCACCTCAGCGCCAAAAGCCTTGGCCATCTGGGCCATGTAACTACCCACCCCTCCCCCCACCCCAATGATGACCACCATGTCTCCCTCTTTCAGACCCGCTCGCACCGCGGCTTGATAGGGCGTGGTCACCGCGTCGGCTACCACCGCCAGCCACTCCAAAGGTATATCCCCTCGCTCCTCAACCAAGCATAGGTCCCGAGAGGGGACGGGGATGTGGCTGGAAAAACCCCCGTAGATGCCCAGGCTATTGCCCGGCATCTTCTGGGCCAAACAGCGGTTGCCCCGACCAGCAGCGCAGATAGGGCAGTTGTTACAAGGCATGACGGCGGGGATGATCACCTCTTTCCCTACCCATTCCTCCTCCCCCGCCACCACAGTGCCACTGATCTCATGGCCTAAAGTCAAAGGGGGCTTGGTCACCGTGGGTACCCCATCATAGAAGTAGCCCAAATCGGTATGGCAAACCCCACACCCCGCGACTTCCACCAGAACTTCCCCGGGGTTCAACTCCGGAAGGGGTATGGTCATCTGCACCAGTCTTCCTGGCCTCTTCGCCCCCGTCTCCTTGTCGACGCTCCAGGGCTCTGCCATCTGCCAAGTCTGGATCACCTCAGGCATCTTCGCCATCTCTCTCCCTCTCTCAAGAATCGACGCGGGAATCCTGGTTTAGATCCCTCGCTTAGGCCTGGTGTAGATCGTCTTGTATCTGTCAACATCCTCCTCAAAGCAGATTTGACATTCCTCCGCAGATTCGTCAAGCGTCACGGGCTCAAGATGTACCTCAAGACCCAAGGACTCATATAACTCCACCGCTTCGCTCAAACGGGGCTCATCGGCGGTGAACTGTCTGACCCACCCCTCCTTTTCCAACTCCTCCTGCCTTGTCATCACCCTCCCAGTCGGCGGCCATATTCGAATACGCTTTCCTCTTGGGCGTTCTCCTCGATGGAGTAGGGCCTTTTCCTCCTCACCTCATCTACTGCAAACCTTGGTTGGTGGCCCATGCTCACCAAGTAGCAGGCCAGCATAGTCCCTGTCCTCCCATATCCCCCCGCGCAGTGTACCAGTACGGGCTTTTCCCCCCGCATCACCTCTATGAACCCTATGAATTCGTCGATCTGGGACTGCTCAGGGGCGGTATGATCCACGATCGGTATGTGGTGGTATTCGAACCCTAACTTATCCAGCCAAGGCAAGAGTATCTTGTCTCTCCTGAGGGAGGTCTCGGTGAGGGAGACGATGGCCCCGATGCCTTGCTCCTTTAGCCACACCAGTTCCCCCTTAGTGCAAGGCCTCCCACTGCCAGCCAACTCCCCTTCGATCATCCAGCCGAAGTTCAAGATGGCCATTCTATCGCCTGACTTTTAACTCCAGATGTATCGTCTTGGCTGGGGCGAAACCCACAGCCTCGAAGAACCTCAAGAGAGCCCAATCGTTCCAGTTCACCAAGGTGTAGATGGTATCCACCCCAGCCGCCCTGGCGTGGGTGATGAACTCTGCCATCAACTGCGTGGCGACCCCCTGTTTACGATAGTCGGGGTGTACACCGATGGTATCTAGGGAGGCCGTGGTCTCTGGGATGCCGAACTCCTCCAGGTAGACGTTGCCCATGATGAACCCCACCACCTGGCCATTGTATTCAGCCACTAAAGAGGTAACCAGTTGCTGGGTATCATCCAAAGCCAGGGCGCATTTTCGCCGGTAGTATTCCGGCCGTCTCTGGCCCAAAACCTGGGCATCTATCTCCACGATAGGATCTAAGTCTTCCTCTCTCATGACCCGGATGATCAATTTCTCGGGATCGATCTTGGGTATAAGGCTCCCCCTCAGAAGAGATCCTCTAGTTCGTCGTTGCCCTCCGGCAAGTGGCCGTGTTGCCCTAGGAACTTCTGAAGCAACTCGCTCTCTCGCTTGGTGTACATGGGATCCTCTTCGTAGATGAAGTAGCGGGCCCTTTCCTGGGTAGACAGTTGTTCTTCCAAATCCTGACGAAGGTTCATGGCGCCCTTGATATAGATGACTTTCTTTCCCTCATCTAACAACTGGAAGACACCTTCTATCTCCGGGACCACCCTCACCTTATGGGCGTCAAAGGGCAGCCATGATTCGGGTGGGAGGGTTACCGGCGTGATCTCCAGCCTTAAATCACACCTTAAACAGCGGCTAGCCTCCTCTATGGCCTGGGCCTCATCGAAGCCCAACTCTATCTCTTCAAAGCCCTTTACCCTCCGCTCCAGGGGTAGACAGGCCATCTGAACCCGGTGTCGGTCAGCAAACCCCTCCTCCCGACCCAGCCAAGGCTCCTTATCGACCTCCAGGGAGGGCTCATCGGGCACCCCCTCACCCCCTAGGTACCTATCTATGGAAATGGCTGCCTGCCGACCGGAGGCGATAACCTCGATGACCGAGGCCGGGCCGCTCACCATTTCTCCGCCGGCGAAGATGCCAGGTAGACTGGCCTGGCTCCTGGCATCCACAGAGATGGTGCCTGCCCCAGTCGTCTGTAGGTGGCTCTCCAGAGAGGAGAGGTCTGAGGCTTGTCCAATAGCCAGAATCACCATATCCGTCTCTATGGTACTGGTGACCGACTGGTCATAGCAAGGCTTAAATCTCCCCTCCTCATCGAAGACCGAGGAGCAACGGACCAGTTCCACCCCCTTGACCCGGTCATCGCCCAAAATCTTCTTGGGTCCCCAAGAGAGGTTGAGAATCACCCCCTCCTCCATCGCCTCTTCGACCTCCCACTCGTGGGCGGGCATCTCCTCCCGGCGCTCCAAGCAGGCCAGTTGCACCTCTTCTGCTCCCAGGCGGAGGGCGGTCAAAGCCACATCTATGGCCACATCTCCACCCCCGATGACCAGAACCTTCCCTTTGACCTTCGGTCCTTCACCCTTCTTAACAGCCCGTAGGAAATCTAGCCCCCAGAGCACACCTTCCAACTCCATCCCCTCGATAGCCAGTTTGCGACTCAATTGGGCTCCCAGGGCCAAGAAGCTAGCGTCGTACTCACCCCTTAGATCCTCCAAAGAGAAGGCTTCGCCGATGCGAGTTCCGGTCACCACCTCTACCCCTTGGATGGCCTCTGCGATCTCTCGTTCTAGCACCTCCTGAGGGAGACGGTACTCCGGTATGGTGGCTCGCATCATGCCCCCCAGTTCCGTTTCCGCCTCAAAAAGGGTTGTCCCGTGTCCCATCCTGGCCAAGTAGTAGGCAGCGGTCAACCCCGCTGGGCCAGAGCCCACGATGGCCACCCTTTTGCCGGTAGGCACCCTCTCAGCCCCCTCGGATCCGGTATCATACCCCGCGGCGAACCGCTTCAGGGCACATATGGCCATGGGGTCGTTCACTTGGCCTCGGCGACAGAGGCTCTCGCAAGGGTGGAAGCAGATATGCCCCAGGAGAGAGGGGAAGGGGACCTTTTGGCGGATGATCGTCGCCGCCTCCTCGAACTTCCCCTGGGCTACAAATCGCACATAGGTCGGGACATCGATGCCCACGGGACAACCTTGGACGCAAGGTAGAAGGGCCTGGCGGTCTCCTACCGCTATGCCTCTATCCCTCAAAGCACCTGTGGGGCAAACCTCGACACAGGCGGTGCAGAATCTGCAAGCCGATTCCCTGAGAGTCGGGCTTAGGCTACCAACGATAACCCCACCCCTCTCATCGAAGACAAAATCCAGAGCCTTCACCCCCCGTAGGTCACGGCAGGCCCTTACGCAACGAGTGCAGCCGATGCAGAGGTTGTAGTCCCCATCGAAGAGGGGCTCATCTTTGAGGATGGGCATCTGAGTAGGCACCCAGCGAGGGGTCTCCTCCTTGATGCCGATATATTGGGCCACCTTTTCTAGTTCGCAACGGCCAAACTTAGGGCAACACCTCTCCTCCAGGGGCACGTTAGTTGAGCAAGGCTCGCGGCTGCAACCCTCCTGCTGAGCACAGGTGAGGCAGGCGTGGGGGTGCTGGGCCAAGATGGGCATCAGGTTATCGCGCCTGAGGGCTTTCACCTCCGGGGTATCGGTGTAGACCACCATCCCCTCAGCCACAGGCGTGTCACAGGCGGTGGGGAAATCCTCGATACCCTCGATCTTCACCACGCAGAGCCGGCAGCCCTCATACTCCCCTCTAGAGGCGTTCACGACCAACTCCTCGCCACGGTAGATGAACTCGCCAGGTTTCATCCCCGGCGCGGGGGGCAAATCGGGGTGGTAGCAGAGAGCAGGGATGTAGATGCCGGCGCTCCGGGCCGCCTCCAGCACCGTGGCCCCTTCGGCTACTTCGACCTCGATATGATCGATGGTCAAATTCATACTCTCCTACCAAGAATGGGTAATCGCTCCCGGGTCGCAGGCCAGCACACAAGGCAGGGCCTGTTCTCCCGTGACCGGCTTGCATGGGGCGCAGGTGTACTTGATCTTCTTCCGTTCCTCCTCCGCCACCGCCGCTCCCATGGTATCGGCCAGAGGATCCAGATCGTTGGGCACCACCTCCAAGACACCGTAGGGACAAGCGGCCACACACTCCCCACAGCCGTCGCATTTACCCGTGTCGATGGTGATGAAATACTCCCCGGAGCCGTCTTTATAACCGTAGTTCGCTAACAGTTCAACCTCCCTTGGAGCGCGCCTTTTTCACCAGCGCCTCGGCGAAGAGGGCTGCTCCAATGGCCCCCGCGATCTGGGGGTCATAATCCGTGGCCAAGGATTTAATACCCAACTCATCCTCTAGCCGCTTCACCACGCCGATATTCTTGGCGATCCCTCCGGTAATGGCGAAATCCTCCTCTATATCGATCCGTTCCAAAAGGGTAACTACCCGATGCGCCATAGCCGAACAGTAGGCAGCCAGCACCTTGTTCTTGGGCCACCCCTCTCGCAGGAGCGCCGTGGCCTCGGATTTGGCAAAGACCACGCAGGTACTGCTCACCGGCGGTGGCTCCTCATCCACATCCAACGATCTCTCTCCGATCTCCTCGATGGGCACAGCCAGGAGATCGGCGAAGACCTCCATGCCTCGCCCCGTCCCGGCAGCGCACTTGTCGTTCATCAAGAAGGCGGTTACTTTGCCCCGCCCGTCGCAATGGATGGCTTTACAATCCTGGCCCCCCATATCCAACACCGTGCGCACCGTGGG
>DAOULQ010000192.1:0-11192 GCA_034419095.1 Anaerolineae bacterium
ATTTCGCCACCCGAGAAGTTGAGTTCGAATTTGGGGAAGAGATCGCGCCCTACCTCGAGGGGTTGCGTACTTGCATCCAGTGTGGCACCTGTTCGGCTTCCTGTCCCACCGCTTACGCTATGGATTATACCCCCAGGCAGCTCTGGAGACTGATGCTTTTGGGCCTGGAGGAGGAGGTGCTGAAGAGCCGTACCTTCTGGCTTTGCACTACCTGCGCTTGTTGCACCGTTCGCTGTCCCCGGGGCATCCTTTTGACCGACACGATGCTGGCCCTCAAGAGTTATGCTCTTGAACGGGGGGTCAATGTGCCAGAGACGATCTTAAAGGTGGGCGAGACCGTGACCACCAACTACAATATCTCTGGGGACGAGAATGAGGCCCGCTTGATCTGGAGTGAGAATCTGGAGAGGGTGCCGGAGGGGATCGAGGGCAAGAAGGGGACAGAGGTGCTCTACTTCGTGGGGTGTGTGGCTTCTTTTTACCCCAGAACCTACTCCATCCCCCAATCTTTGGTCCAGGTGTTGGAGGGAGCCGGGGTGGATTTCACCACCTTGGGCAGGGAGGAACGGTGTTGCGGCTACCCCCTCTATGCCGCGGGGATGAAGGAGGGGATATCTGAGTTGGTCAGGCACAATGTAGAGAAGGTGAAGGAGTTGGGCCCGGCCAGATTAGTGACCACCTGTCCCTCTTGTTACTACGCCTGGAAGCATATCTATCCTCAATTTGTGGAGTTGCCCGCCGACTTGGAGATCCTCCATGGCGTCCAATATCTGGCCCGGCTGATCGAAGAGGGGCGGATCGAGTTGGGCCCTGTGGAGAGGGTTGTTACCTACCACGACCCTTGCGATCTGGGTCGGAAAAGTGGGGTCTACGATCCCCCCCGTTTCATCTTGGAGCGGATTCCGGGGCTTGAGTTCCGAGAGATGGCCAACTTTCGAGAGAGCGCCATCTGCTGTGGTGGGGGTGGCGATGTGGAGATCTCCGACCATGAGGTCACCCTCGGCGTGGGGGGGCATCGAGTGGCGCAGGCTCAAGAGACGGGGGCTACGGCTATCGTCTCCGCTTGCCAACAGTGTCAGCGCACGCTGGCCAACGCCGCTCGCCAGAACAAGGTCAGGATGAAAGTTATGGATGTAGCGGAGTTGGTCTGGGAGTCGATGAATCAATCCCAGACCGATTAGGGTAGAGATACCGTCATGGGGAGGTAGTGGATATGGATTCTTCGAAGAGGATAGGGGTTTATATCTGCCACTGCGGGACAAATATCGCCCCTCACGTGGATGTGGAGGAGGTTGCCAGATTTGTCGCCCAGTTGCCGGGGGTGGTCATCGCCCGGGATTACGAATATATGTGTTCCGACCCCGGCCAGGAGTTGATAAAGAACGATATAAAGGAGTTGGGGTTGACCAGGGTGGTGGTGGCTTCCTGCTCTCCCTTGATGCATGAGCGCACCTTTCGCCGAGCCTGTGAGGATGCGGGGCTAAACCCCTTCTACTTCCAGATGGCCAACATCCGGGAGCAGGTCTCTTGGGTTACCGAGGATAGCGAGAAGGCCACGGAGCGAGCCAAACATGCGGTGATGGCCGCCGTATACCGGGTGGCCAGCCATGAGCCCCTCTGTGTCCGAGAGGTTCCCGTCAAGCCCATCGCTCTGGTGGTGGGTGGGGGGATCGCCGGCATCGAGGCCGCGCTCAGGATAGCCGATTCGGGCAAGAAGGTCTACCTAGTGGAGCGGGAGCCCTCCATCGGCGGATATATGGCTCAAATCCATAAGACCTTCCCCACTTTGGACTGTGCGGCTTGAATATTGACACCGAAGATGGTGTCCGTGGGACAGCACGAAAATATCGAACTCCTGACCTATAGCCAGGTGGAGGAGGTCTCTGGCTACGTAGGCAACTTCAAGGTGAAGGTTCGCAAGAAGGCCCGTTATGTGGATGAGGATATCTGCACCGGCTGTGGGTTGTGTCAGGAGAAGTGTCCGGTCAAGGATATACCCAGCGAGTTCGATGCTCAGATGGGCACCCGCAGGGCGATCTATATACCCTTCGCTCAGGCGGTACCCAGGGTGCCAGTGATAGACACCGCCCACTGCATCTGGTTCCAGAGGCAGAGGTGTGGGGCCTGTAAGAAACTCTGTCCCCCAGGGGCGGTGGACTTTGAGCAGGAAGATCGGATAGTGGAGTTGGAGGTGGGGACCATCATCGTGGCCACCGGCTTCGACCTCTTCGATTGCACCAGGGCCCCCCAGTATGGCTACGATAGGCTGGATAACGTGCTCACCGGCCTGGAGTTCGAGCGGATGGTCAACGCCAGCGGCCCCACCGGCGGGAAGGTCCTCTTGAAGGATGGCCAGGAGCCGAAGAGCGTGGCTATCCTCCATTGTATCGGGAGTCGGGATGAGAACTACAACCCCCACTGCTCTCGGGTCTGCTGCATGTACTCGTTGAAGTTCGCCCATCTGGTAAAGGATACCATTAAGGCTAAAGTGTATGAGTTCTACATCGATATGCGCTCCTTCGGCAAGGGTTATGAGGAGTTCTACGAGCGAGTGCAGCGGGAAGGGGTGGTCTTTGTCCGGGGCAAGGGGGCCGAGGTGACGGAGCGCGGTGGACAACTCCTGGTTGCCGCCGAGGATACCGATTTGGGCAGGAAGATCAATGTGCCGGTGGATATGGTTATCCTGAGCAACGGCTTGGAACCCCGGCGTGACGCAACGGAGACGGCGCGGCTATTTGGCCTCAGCCGGAGCAAGGATGGCTTCTTCTTGGAGAAGCACCCCAAACTGGCCCCGGTGGAGACCGCCTCCGATGGCATCTTCATCGCTGGGACCTGCCAGGGGCCCAAAGATATACCCGATACGGTGGCCCAGGCCGCTGGGGCGGCAGCCGTGGCCCTCTCCATGATGGATTTGGGGAAGTGGACGCTGGAGCCCTCCATCGCCCAGGTAGATGTAGAGCGTTGTTCCGGCTGTGGGGAGTGCGTTCTAGCCTGTCCATACAAGGCTATCGAATTGCAAGAGGGGAAGGCTCAGGTGAGCGAGACCTTATGCAAAGGGTGTGGCACCTGCGTGGGGCATTGTCTCTCCAAGGCGATCACACTCCTGCACTTCACCGATGAGCAGTTGGTGGCCGAGATGCAGGGAGCACTCAGGGAGTTGGAGGTGGCTTAGTGTACGAACCGAAGATCATCGGTTATCTATGTACCTATTGTAGTTACCCTGGCGCTGACCTGGCTGGCACTTCGCGCCTTAAATATCCGCCTAACGTCAACATCATAAGGGTTCTCTGCTCGGGACGGGTCTCCCCGGAACTGATCTTGCGCACCTTTCGGGAGGGAGCCGATGGGGTGCTCGTCGCCGGTTGCCACTTCGGAGATTGCCACTTCATAAGCGGGAACCATCGTACCGCTAAGCGGATCCCCATCTTGAAGAAGATCCTGGAGTACGCGGGCATTGAGCCTCAGCGGCTGCGGTTGGAATGGATCTCCGCCTCGGAGGGGGAACGGTTCACGGAGGTGGTCAAGGAGTTCACGGAGACGATTCGGGGGTTGCCTCCTATTAAGGAGGTCTTGCGATGAAACGGATAGAGGCTCTGAAAAAGGTAGTGGCTGAGGCTTTGAAGGAGTTGGATGGGGTTTTGGCCCTGCGCAGCAACTGGGGAGGCGTGGCTCCTCATCTCTTCTCTGGAGAGGAGGAGTTGGATGGGCTGGCCCTTTGGCCCAAATACTCCCTGCCCCGCACTCTGCGGTTGATCCAGAGGGCCCACCCCGAAAGCCGTCTGGGGATCGTGGCTCGGGGGTGCGATGAGCGGGGACTCATCGAGATGGCCAAGCGAAACCAGATAGACCTGGAACGGATTAGGGTCATCGGGCTGGCTTGCACGGCGGAGGAGGCCCAAATCTGCCCTTGCCCCAAGCCCTATCCCAGCATCCTCACCGATATGGTCATAGGGGAGAGGATCGAACCGGTGGCCGATGAGTTGGTGGAGGAGTTCCTAGCCAAGGGCGGCGAGGAGAGGTTGGCGTTCTGGAAGAAGCAGTTTTCTAAGTGTATCAAGTGTTATGCCTGTCGAACGGTTTGTCCCCAATGCTTCTGTCCCGAATGCACCCTAGAGGATGCTCTCTGGGTGGAGACGGGCCATATCCCGCCACCTTTCCCTTCTTTCCATCTGGTGAGGGCTATGCACACGGTGGGCAAATGCGTGGGCTGTCACGAATGCGAACTCTCTTGTCCGGCCCATATCCCCTTGGCAACCCTTTATGCCCTCATCCGGCAGGAGGTTAAGGAGCTGTTCGACTACGAGACCGGCGAGGACCTGAAGGCTCAACCCCCTTTGGTCTTGCCCATGGAGTTGGAGAGTTGAGATGGAATATAACAACGTCTTGAGCACATGCGTATATTGCGGAACCGGCTGTGGGCTCTACCTCGAGGTTTTAGATGGCCAAGTGGTGGGAACTCTTCCGGCCAAGACCCACCCGGTGAGCGAGGGGAAACTATGCCTCAAGGGGTGGAACGCCCATGCCTTCATCCATCACCAAGATAGGCTCACTAAGCCCCTGATCAAGAAAGATGGCCGCTTCATCGAGGCCGGCTGGGATGAGGCTCTAAATCTGGTGGCCGAAAGGCTCACGGCCATAAAGGAGAAAGATGGCTCAGATGCCATCGCGGTCCTCTCCTCGGCTAAGGCGACTAACGAGGAGAACTACCTTCTCCAGAAGTTTACCCGTGCGGTTTTAGGGACCAACAATATAGATCACTGTGCCCGCCTTTGACACTCCTCCACGGTGGCCGGTCTGGCCACAGCGTTCGGGAGCGGGGCGATGACCAACTCTATCCCCGACTTGGAGGAAGCAGACGTCATCCTGGTCACCGGCTCCAACACCACGGAGCAACACCCCATCATCGGCACCCGCATCCTGCGGGCCCAGGAGAAGGGGAGCAAACTCATCGTCGTCGATCCCCGCTGCATCCAGTTGGCCCTCCATGCTGACCTCTGGCTCCGACAGCGGCCGGGGACCGATGTGGCCTGGCTTAACGGGATGATGCACCTTATCCTCAGAGAAGGACAGGAAGACAAGGAGTTCATAGCCCAGCGCACCGAGGGGTTCGAGGAGTTGAAGAAGGTGGTGGAGGCTTACCCCCCGGAAAGGGTGGAGGCGATCACCGGTATCCCCAGAGAGGCCCTCATCGAGGCGGCACGGATCTATGCTCAGGCTGAGAGAGCAGCCATCGTCTATTCCATGGGCATCACCCAGCACACCTCAGGCGTGCAGCATGTTTGGTCCTGCGCCAACCTAGCCATGCTCACCGGGAATATGGGTCGCCCGGGGACGGGGGTCAACCCCTTGCGGGGGCAAAACAACGTGCAGGGAGCCTGCGATACCGGGGCCTTGGTCAATGTCTACCCTGGCTACCAGAGCGTCACCGATCCCCAGATCAGGGCTAAATTCGAGAAGGCGTGGGGAGTGACGGAACTCCCCTCGGAGGTGGGCCTCACCGTGGTGGAGATGATGAACGCGGCCGCAGAGGGCCGAATCAAGGCTATCTACGTCATGGGGGAGAACCCCGTCCTCTCGGACCCGGACTCAAACCATGTGGTGGAAGCGCTCAAGAATCTAGAGTTCTTAGTGGTTCAAGAGATTTTTCCCTCAGAGACGGCGGAATTGGCAGACGTGGTCTTGCCTTCGGCCTCTTTCGCGGAAAAGGAAGGCACCTTCACGGGGACGGATCGCCGGGTGCAACTGGTACGCCAGGCTATAGAGCCTCTAGGGGAGTGCAAGCCCGACTGGCAGATAATCTGTCAACTGGCCCAGAAGATGGGGGCTTCTGGCTTCGAATTCTCAGCCCCCAAAGAGATAATGGATGAATTAGCCTCCTTGAGTCCCATCTATGGTGGCATCAGTTATGAGCGGCTACAAGAAGAGGGTTTCTTACAATGGCCCTGCCGTAGCGCGGACGACCCGGGGACGCCCTATTTGCATAAAGGGAAGTTCTCTCGGGGCAAAGGGCTCTTCCATGCCGTGGAGCATCAGGAGGCGGCCGAGTTGCCCGATGTGGACTACCCGCTGCTCTTGACCACGGGGAGGAATACGTTCCATTGGCATGGGGGAACTATGACCCGCCGTTCGGTGAAGTTGGATCGGGAAGTACCTGAAGCCTACGTGGAGGTGAACCCGGAGGATGCGAGGGGTTTAGGACTGAAGGATGGGGATAAGGGACGGCTCATATCTCGAAGGGGCGAGATCGAGACCAAGATCTGGGTGACCGAGCGGGTGCCCCAAGGCGTGGTCTTCGCTCCCTTCCATTTCGCCGAGGCCGCGGCCAATGTCCTCACCAACCCCGCCTTGGACCCGGTGGCCAAGATACCGGAGTATAAGGTCTGCGCGGTGCGGCTAGAAGCGGTCGATGGTAAAAGCGCCTAACGGTTCCTAATCGGCATCCTACTGATTTGGATGTAGGGGTTAAAGGGGATAGCCCTGGGAGGATCTCAGGGCTATCCCTTTGTATTTTCCCCTTTCAGAGGGTAGAGCCTGAGGAAAGACATATGGATCCTGTATCATGGAGATGCTATAGAGGGGCGAGTAAACTTTCCGTGCTGTCAGGAGTTACCTCCCCTGGCCTGTCACGTGCCAGGACAGGCTGACAGCCAAGGCCGGAAGCGTCAGATGGTAACATCCCTGGCCCCCGGCCTGGCAAGTACCGGGGCAGGCTGCCATCGCCAGGGCAGGCTGACGCCACGGAAGTCTTCACGAGTTAGAGAGAGCCTTTGGGTTCTCTTAGCATATGCGGGGCAAAAGTTCCCCTACGGCCATCTCCAGAAGGCGGTGGGCTCCTAGCGTGGTCTTCATTATAACACGGCCAGGGTGGTCGGAGAGCACTTGGCCGATGACCACAGAAGCCTCGCCGTAAGGATGGCCTCTCATCGCTTCCAGAACCTTATCCGCGGCGTGAGGAGGGACCACAGCCACTAGTTTGCCCTCGTTAGCCAGGTAAAGAGGGTCAAGGCCCAGGAGTTCGCAGACCCCCCGCACCTCATCCCGTACCGGGATCTTCTCCTCCTCGATGAGGAAAGCAGCCTGAGATTGGGCAGCCATCTCATTGAGGGTGGTGGCCAAGCCTCCTCTAGTGGGGTCGCGGAGGCAGTGGATCTCCGGCGAGGCTTTCAGCATCCGGGCTACTAAGCCCTGGAGGGGGGCGCAATCGCTCTCTAAAGAGGAGGCGAACTCCAACCCTTCCCTTTGGCTCAGGATGGCGATCCCGTGGTCGCCCAGGGTACCGCTGACCATGATCATATCCCCGGGCTGGGCGTTGGCTCCAGAGATATGCACCCCCTCGGGGATCAGGCCCACCCCGGTGGTGTTGACGAATATCCCATCGGCGGCTCCTTCCCCTACCACCTTAGTGTCCCCGGCTACTATGTTAACTCCATTCTCTTCCGCTACTTTTCCCATGGATATGGCAATCCGCTTCAGATCGGCTATCGGGAACCCCTCCTCGATGATGAAAGAGGCGCTCATATAGAGGGGCTTCGCTCCGCTCATAGCCAGGTCGTTGATGGTGCCGCAGATGGCCAACTTCCCTATATCGCCTCCGGGGAAGAAGAGGGGGCTCACCACATAACTGTCGGTGGTGAAGGCTAATCGAGCCTTGGTCCCCAGTTCGATGAGAGCAAAATCATCGAGGCGGGCCAAGATGGGGTTATCGAAGTGGGGGAGAAAGAGTTTCTCTATAAGATCGTGGCTGAGTTTCCCCCCGCTACCATGAGCCAGAAGGATCCTATCTCGCATCTTCCCCTCCGTAGTGGTAGTAGGCCGCGCAACTCCCCTCGGAGGAGACCATACAGGGACCCACAGGGTGGAGGGGCGTGCAGGCACGGCGGAAGAGTTTACACTCAGGCGGTCTCTTGACCCCGCGCAGGATCTCCCCGCAAATACACCCCTTGGGCTCCCGCGAGGGGCCGGGGTCAACATCGTACCGGGATATGGCGTTGAATCTCCTGTACTCCTCTCTTAACCTCAGCCCGCTTTGGGGGATGGGGCCCATCCCTCTCCACTCGGCCTCTCCTACCTCGAAGACTTTCTCCATCTGGGCCAGGGCCACCCGATTCCCCTCCGGACGCACGCTGCGGGGATAGGCGTTCCCCACCTCTGCTTTGCCCCCTTCCGCTTGCTCCACCAGCATGGCCACGCTGCGCAGGATATCGAGGGGCTCAAAGCCAGAGACCACACAAGGGAGGCTGTAATGGTGGGGCAGAAACTCCCAAGCCTTGGATCCAATGATGATGGTCACATGGCCGGGCCCGATGATGCCGTCTAGTTTCACCTCCCCGGAATCCAGGAGGGCCTTCATCACTGGAGGGGTGAGTTTGTGCATGGGAAAGATGCAATAGTTCTCTATACCTTGGGCCTCCGCTTCCAGCAGAGAGAGGGCCACGGTGGGGGCGGTGGTCTCGAAGCCGATGGCCAGAAAGATAACGCTCTTCTCCGGATTCTTCTTGGCGATCTGGAGAGCGTCGATAGTGGAATAGACGATGCGGACGTCAGCACCATCGGCTTTAGCCTCTTGTAGAGTGCCCTGGCTACCGGGTACTCTGACCATATCGCCAAAGGTGGTGATGATTACCTCAGGGATCTTTGCCAGAGCCAGAACCTTGTCGATATCGGTATGAGCGGTGACGCAGACCGGACAGCCAGGGCCGGAGAGCATAGTCACCGTGGGGGGGAGGAGTTGGCGGATGCCGTGTTTCAATATAGCCACCGTGTGGCCGCCGCAGAACTCCATCACCCGTATCGGCTTGGTGGAGAGATGCCAGATATGTTTGATCAGCCCTTGAGCTAACTTGGGGTCCCGAAATTCGTCAAGGTATCTCATCTGACCCTGCCAATTCTGCCAGGAGTCGGAGGGTCTCCTGAGCCTTCTCCTCGTCGACTACGCTGATGGCGTATCCGGTGTGGATTAAGACGTAGTCGCCGATCTTGGCCTCTGGCACTAACTGGAGGCTGACAAGGCGTTTCACTCCGCCGATCTCCACTTCTGCCTGATAGCCTTCGATAGCTCTAATCAAGGCTGGTATAGCCAAGCACATTAGACAGACCTCGTTGTTTTAGCATGGGCTATGATCGCCTGTCCTAAGGATATCCCCCCGTCGTTTGTGGGCACCTGATGATGGGTGTAGGGGGTGAAGCCCTTTTGTCGAAGGGCCTCTTTAGTCTTTCGGAGGAGGAGCCGGTTTTGGAAAACCCCGCCGCTGAGGGCCACCCCTTTGAGTCCTGTGGCCCGGGATATCCTACGGCACATCTCCACGATGATGGCCACCACCGTCTCATGAAACTTCAGCCCGATGATGGGTATGGAGATGCCTTCTTCCAGGTCAGCGACTATGGCCTCCAGGAGTTCCTTCAATTGCACCACATTCACCCCCTTTTGCTCCACGACGGAGAAGGGGTAACTTCCCTGGGCTTCGGCCTGGCTAGCCAACATCTCCAGTTCTATGGCTGCCTGGGCCTCATAGGAGATCTCTCCCCGCACACCGAGAAGAGCGGAGACGGCATCGAAGAGGCGGCCGCAACTGGAGGTTAAAGGGGTGTTCAGTCCCCTATCTATCTGCCTCCTGATGACCTCAACTTCCAGATCGTCTATCTCCGCCAAGAAGGGGAGAGGTGGTATCTCACCTAGGAGGGCATAGAGGTAACTGGCCGCCAGACGATAGGGCCGACGCATGGCTGCTTCCCCGCCTGGCATAGGCAGATACTCAAAGTGACCTACTCGCTGGAAGTCGCCGAGATCAGCGGTCAGGAACTCGCCGCCCCAGATATGGCCGTCGAGGCCGTACCCCGTGCCGTCGAAAGCCACGCCGATAACCTTATCTTCTACCCCGTTGTCTATCAGGCAACTAGCGATGTGAGCGTGATGGTGTTGCACGGGCACGAGGTGATTAAATCGGGCGGCCATCTCCAAAGCGTACTTGGTGGAGAGGTATTCCGGGTGCAGGTCGTAGGCGATGATCTCCGGCTGGAAGCGGAAGAGCGCTTTGTAGTGCTCGATCGACGTCTCAAAGTAGTCAAGGGTCTCCAAGTTCTTTAGGTCGCCGATATGTTGGCTCAAGAAAGCGTACCTCTCTTTGGTGAAACAGAAGGTATTCTTCTCCTCCCCTCCGCAGGCTAGAACCTCCTGGGCCGGGAAGGGGAGGTGTATAGGGTAGGGGGCGTACCCTCGAGCCCGGCGTAGCGGCTGAGGGCTCCCTTCTACCATCCAGACGCTATCGTCGCAAGGGGTGTAGATATCCCGATCGTGGAGGAGGAAGAAATCGGCTAGACCCTGAAGCCGCACTACTTCCCCGTTGTCCTTAGCGATAGGCTCATCTCCTCGGTTGCCGCTAGTCATCACCAGGGGCCTCCCCGTCTCTTTGAGGAGAAGGTGGTGGAGGGGGGTATAGGGCAACATGGCGCCCAGATACCGGTTACGGGGGGCCACAGCCCGAGAGATGGTGGATTCGCTCTTCCAGGGTAAAAGCAGTATGGGGCACTGGGGTGAAGTGAGGAGGCGGGCCTCTTCAAAGGAGATTTGACAATGCTCCTCTATCTCCTCCAAGTTAGCCATCATTACGGCCAGAGGCTTGGCCGGCCGATGTTTCCTCTTCCGCATCCGTTTTACCGCTTCCTCGTTAGTGGCATCGCAGGCCAGGTGGAACCCACCCAAACCCTTAACCGCTACGATTTTTCCACCCTTGAGAAGTTGGGCAGCGGAGGATAGGGGGTCGTCAGGGACCCTTCGGAGGTGGGCATCGGTCAAGGTGAGGCTGGGACCGCAGATCGGGCAGGCATTGGGCTGGGCGTGGAAGCGGCGGTCGCTGGGGTCCTCATACTCCGCCTTGCATTTGGGGCACATGGTGAAAGCCCGCATGGTGGTCTTCGGTCGGTCGTAGGGGATATCCTCGATGATGGTGAAACGAGGGCCACAGTTGGTGCAGTTGGTGAAGGGGTATCGGTAGCGACGATCGCTGGGATCGAGGAGTTCTCGCTTACAATCCTGGCAAGTGGCGATATCTGGGGAGATGAGAAGATACCTCCCCTCTTGCGCCTGGCTGGAACGGATCTCGAACCGGTCGTATCCATTGGGCTCGACCTCAGCCGCGGAGAGGGATTCGATGCGGGCTAGAGGTGGGGCCTTGGCTCGCAGATCGAGGAGGAAC
>DAOULQ010000193.1:0-2286 GCA_034419095.1 Anaerolineae bacterium
CCCTATCATCCCCATAGGCCGGATGGTGGCTAGGGCCACAATCAAATAGACCAGGACGGCGAACACCCCTACCAATACGGGGGTCTTCGTATCATTGCGAGCGTAGAAGGCGAAAACGAGGGGTTGATCTACAGCCGCGAAGGGCAATCCCAGAAGATACCAACGAAGCGCCTGAGCCGTCCGTACGGTATCATAAGGCTGACAGGCCCCATGTTCGAAGATGAGGGCTATGACAGGTACGGCCAGGGCCAGAAGCCCGGTCGCAGCGGGAAGGATGAGGATTAAAACCATCCTCAAGCCTCGGGCCAAGGTGCGGCGGAAGCGAACCGTCTCCTCGGCAGTGGCGAACTGGGATAGGGAGGGGAGAACGGCAGCGGAGATGGCCGTGGCCACCAGCCCCAAGGGGAACTGGACGAGGGTGGTGGCGTTGTACATCCAGGCGATGCTCCGAGGCCCGGTGCGGGAAGCTAGGTTTCTATCGATGGCTATCCCCACTTGGCTCACCACCAACCCCAAAAGCACAGGGATATAGAGCCTGACTATGCGGCGGAGAGCCGGATGGTCAAACTCTAGAGAGAAGTTGAACCTCTGATCACGGAGGCCAGGAAGTTGAATGGCCAACTGGAGCACAGAGCCCAAGACTACCCCCAAGGATAGAGAGGCGATGCCCAGCCAGGGGGAGAGGATGAGGGCTACCAGGATTATCCCTCCGTTGAAGATGGCGGCGCCCAAGGCGGGATAGATGAAACGCTGTCGAGCATAGAGGAACCCCGTTGCCACTCCAGAAAGGCCAAAGAAGATGATGACGGGCATGATCAGACGGGCCAGCCTGGTGGTCTGGGCCTGGAGGGTGAGGCCGAGACCGCCCCCCAGGAGCCAGGCCACCAGAGGAGCGCCCAACTCCAGGACCAAGACCACTAGGGCGAGGACGACGATAGCCAGGCTGAAGAAGAGGCTCGTCAGTTTCCACAGTTCCTCTCGTCTCTCGGGCTGGACGTAGTCACTTATGACAGGAACCAGGGCCGCGCTGATCATCCCCCCGATGAGGAAATCGTAGACTATGGTGGGGATGATAGCCGCCACCCGAAAGGCGCTCACCAACCCCGTAGCGCCGAAGAGGTGAGAGATGACCGTCTCCCGAACCAGGCCCAGAACGCGACTAGTCACCTGGCCCAACATGATCACCATCGCCCCTTGAGCGATAAGGTGGACATCGCCCGCTGGCATTCGCGGAGGAGCAGGGGTCTTTATCACCTCTCGTTCCACTTCTAACCCCTCTTCCCAAATCGGGCCCGGATACGACCCACCAGTTCAGAGGTGGAGAGGCCGGGGGTTAAAGACAAAATGCGTACCTCCCCTCCATAGCGGGTCACCGCTGAAGCCTCGGGAAGGTTCTCTAGCGTATAAGTGCCCCCTTTGACGTAGAGATCCGGTTGCAGGGCGGAGACGAGTTTCTCCGCCGTATCTTCCTCGAAGATGACCACATAGTCCACCGCCTCCAACGCCGCCAGGATCTCCGCCCTCTCCTCCTGGGACATCAAGGGACGCCCTTCCCCCTTCAGCCGGCGCACAGAATCGTCGCTATTAACTCCCACGATCAATAGATCGCCTAGACCTTTGGCCTCTTTGAGGTAACGGACATGGCCCACATGCAAGAGGTCGAAGCAGCCGTTGGTGAGAACCAACCTCTTCCCTCCCTCCTGTAACCGCTGGGCGATCGATTGAAGTCGAGAAAGGGACAGAATCTTTCCAGACAGATCACACCTCCAAGACCCATTCTACAATAGCCTTCCCCTCAATACAAGAAATTTTAAGGATCAAAGGTTGCAAAACTGAGCAGAGGGTGATAGACTGGGGTTACCATGCCCGGCCAAGCCTTGTACCGCAAATACCGTCCCCGCACTTTCTCCGAAGTCATCAGCCAGGAGCACGTGACCCGCACTCTCCAGAACGCGCTGACCACAGGGCGGGTCGTCCACGCTTATCTCTTCAGTGGCCCTCGAGGGACAGGGAAGACCTCCACGGCCCGCATCCTGGCCAAGGCAGTGAACTGCCTGGCCGAGGAAGGGGAGAAGCCGTGCAACGATTGCTTCATCTGCCGTTCGGTAGATGAAGGGAGATTACTCGATCTCATCGAGATCGACGCCGCCTCCCATACAGGGGTGGACGACATCAGGGATCTGAGAGAGAAGATCCACTTCGCGCCCAGCGACGCCCGTTACAAGTTCTACATCATCGATGAGGCGCATATGCTCTCCACCTCTGCCTTCAACGCCCTCTTGAAGA
>DAOULQ010000194.1:0-9582 GCA_034419095.1 Anaerolineae bacterium
CCCACGGCCGCCTTTGAACCCCAGGTGGAGGGGCCAGTTGTGGCCCACGACCGCCGCTAGGCCAGCGGCCAAAGCCGCCGGCAGCCCCAAGCCCAGTCGGAGCCCCAGCCAGGTGGGCAGAGCGCCCTTGCTGACGTCGAAAAGGCCCACCACGACCACAGCCCACTTGGCCACGTGCTTGTAGACGCCGGTGCCGCTGACCGTACCGCTGCCGTAACGACGCAGGTCTATCCCCTTGAGCCAGTGGCCAGCCAGATAGGCCGAGGAGATAGAGCCCACAAGATAACCGGAGATAATCATTACAACGGCCATCGATCCCTCCCTCATAACCCCAGAGCACCGGCTATCCCCTGCATGGCCGAAAGGCAGATGCCGATGAACTCTGGGAGTTCTATGCCCAGTTCCGGCTCGCAGGTGAGGATCATCTCCCGGTGGGCGCCCCGGGCGAAGGCCTTCTCTTTGAAGCGGCGCGTGATGAAATCGACATCCAGAGGGGCTAACTTCTTATCGGGGTGCACCAGAGCCGCGGCCACGATGAGCCCTGTCAACTCGTCGCAGGCGTATAGCGCCTTGGCCATCATGGTATCACGAGGGACGCCGCTGGCGTCAGAGTGAGATTGGGCCGCTCGAACAATGGCCTCATCCACGCCTCTCTCCCGCAAAATCTTGCCCAACTCTATCGTATGGCGCTCCGGGTCTTTCTCCGTGATCTCGTAATCCGCATCGTGGAGAAGCCCCACCAGCCCCCAGGGCTCTTCATCCTCGCTGAAATGTCTGGCTAGGGCCCGCATACAGGCCTCAGCCGCCAGATGGTGCTTCACTAAGTTCTTGTTCTTGATGAGTTCCTTTACCAAGGCTAGGGCTTCGTCCCTTCTCATCTCACTCTCCTCTAATAGTTTGCCAGCCCCTCTCTTGGGCTATGGTTTGTAACTCCTCCTCTGGCCCCACCGTCACCGGGTTGCCCACCCACTCTAGAAGCGGCAGGTCGGAGATGCTATCCGCGTAGGCGAAACTGGAGGGTAGATCGACCTCTAACCCCCTCACCTTTATCAGTTCTTGGATGCGCCTTACCTTCTCGGAGCCCATACAGGCTGAACCTAGGGTTCGGCCGGTGCATTGGCCCTCCCTGAATTCCACCCTGGTGCCTAAGAGGTGCTCGCCCCCTATCTTCTCGCCCAAGAGGCGCAAGAGCTCTTCGAAGGTCCCCGAGACGAGGACCACCATATGGTTCTTGGCCTGGTGTTCCTTTAACGTATCTAGGAGACCGGGACGGATATCTTGCTCCAGTTCGTTCTCTAAGACGGCGGAGAGGATGGCTCGCATCTCTTCCCTCTTTCGACCCTTGAAGATACCGGCGAAATCCTCCATCCATTTGATCCGAAACCGCACTTCGTCCCAGAGTCCCGACTTGGCCAAGAACCACAAAGGGTAGTGGGTGAGAGCGAAGAGCCAGAGGAAGAGCCGTTTCATCTTTCGCTGGCGGTGGTATTTGATGATGCCCCTCCAGACATGCCCTTTCAAGAGCGTGCCGTCAACGTCGAAAGCAGCAAGTATGGTCCTCAAAGTCGGCCTCCCCTCTCCGCGTGGTTTGGTGGTGGCACCCTAGGGTGCCGTCCGAGCGTACTTGGCTTTCCCTTCCTCGTAGGCGTCACCCCCGTAGATATCGTTCACCACGATGGCGGGCATATCCTCCACCTCCAAGCGGCGCAGGGCCTCGGTGCCCAAATCTTCATAGGCTACCACCTCGGCTGCCTTAACTCGCTTGGCCAGAAGGGCTGCCGTCCCCCCCACCACAGCGAAATAGACCGCCTTGTACTTTTGCATCGCTTCCCTAACCTGTGGAGAGCGGTTCCCCTTGCCCAGCATCCCCTTTAACCCCTGGGCTAAGAGGCGAGGGGTATAGGGGTCCATGCGATAAGATGTAGTGGGCCCCGCCGAGCCGATGGGTTGGCCTGGCTTGGCCGGCGCAGGCCCCATATAATAGATGATCTGTCCCCTGGGGTCAAAGGGCAACGGCTCGCCCTTATCTAGGGCCTCTATCATCCGCTTGTGGGCCCCATCCCGCCCCACATGGATGGTGCCGGTGATGGTCACCTTGTCACCGGCTCTCAGTTTTTCGATCACCTCATCGGTAAGGGGGGTGGTTATTTTCATGGTGTAATTACTCCCATATCCCAGCTTTCACCGACAAGAGACCTGGTGTATGTTGGCTGTCCCTCGGGATCCCGTAGGGAAGGCCTCGATTTCCTCCCCTTGGTGGGGATTGGAGCCTTCGGGCGGTAGATACTGGAATCACAGCACCGCGCTCTTGTGCCTGGCGCTATGACATTGAAGGTTGACGGCCACGGGCAAACTGGCGATGTGGCAGGGGAAGGTCTCCACGTGGACGGCTAGGGTGGTAACTCGCCCTCCGAACCCCATGGGCCCTATCCCTAATCTATTCACCGCCCCCAAGATCTCCCGTTCCAGTTCGGCCACTTCTGGGTCAGGGTGGGGAGCGCCTACCTCCCGCAGGAGGGAGCGCTTGGCCAGATCCATCGCCTTGTCCGCTGTCCCCCCTATCCCCACCCCCACAATGGTGGGGGGGCAAGGGTTGGCCCCCGACTTCTCGACGGACTCCACCACGAAGTCGATCACCCCCTGGCGGCCAGCGGCGGGGGAGAGCATCTTGAGGTAACTCATATTCTCGCTCCCACCTCCCTTGGGGAGGAGGGTTATCTTGAGTTTGTCGCCGGGGACTATCTCCGTGTGGATCACCGCGGGGGTGTTATCTTTGGTGTTTATCCTGGCTGAGAAGGGGTTTGCCACCACCGACTTGCGGAGATACCCTTCCTCATAACCCCGGCGCACTCCCTCGTTGATCGCCTCGGTCAGGTCCCCTCCCACCAGATGCACCTCCTGGCCTAACTCCAGGTAGACCACCGTCATCCCCGTATCCTGGCAAAGGGGCATCCCTTCCTCTGCCGCGACCTGAGCGTTCTCCAAGATCTGGTCTAGGACTTCGCAGCCCAAGGGGGATTCCTCTTCCTCTTTGGCTCGACCCAGGGCAGCCAACACATCCTCGCCCAGGTAGTAGTTCGCCTCCATGGAGAGGCGAGCCACGGTATTCACTATCTCTCGATAACCTATCTCTAGCATAGATATATGCCTCTTTCTAAGAACCATGACCGCTAAGCATTCTACATCGCCGACCAGGTGCCGTCAATCTTTACCCCTTCTTGGGGAGAACGTATCCCAGGCGGCGCAGCGCCCCCTCGTCTCGCCGCCATTTCTTGCTCACTTTCACCCAGAGTTCCAGATAGACCCGCTTGCCCAGGAGGGCTTCTATCTCTCTTCGGGCAGTGGTTCCGATCCGCTTCAACATCTTCCCCTCTTGGCCCAGGACGATCCCCTTCTGGGAGGCTTTCTCCACATAGATGGTGGCCGAGATATAGGTGAGATCCTCTCGCCGCTCCTGGAACTCCTCCACTACTACAGCCACCGAGTGGGGCACTTCTTGGTGGAGGGACTCCAGTGCCTGCTCTCGGATCAACTCGGCGGCCATGAAGCGCACCTCCTGGTCGGTCACTTGGTCTGGAGGGTAATACTGGGGGCCCAAGGGGAGATATTCGATGATCAGTTCCAGGAGCCTCTCTCGGTTGTCTCCCCGGGTGGCGGAGAGAAAGAGCCATTCCTGGAACTCCCCCAAGGCTAGATAGGCCTCCCGGTGAGCCTCTCCTTTCTCTGGCAGTAGGAGGTCTACCTTGTTCAAAACCAGGATAGCCGGCGCTGGGCGGCTCTTCCTTGCGCGATCTCGGGGGATGAGCAGCCTGGCTATCTTCTCATCTTCTTTTGTGGGGAGTTGAGAGACATCCACCATGAAGAGAGCCAGGTCGATACCCTTTAGGGCCCTAGTCGCCGTCTCTACCATATATTCTCCCAGTCTATGTTTGGGGAAGTGGATGCCTGGGGTATCGATGAAGATGATCTGCGCCTGGGGCAGGGTAAGGATACCTCGCAGGCGACGTCGGGTAGTCTGGGGTTTAGGGGAGATGATGGCGATCTTTTGCCCTACGAAGGCGTTTATGAGGGTGGACTTGCCCACGTTGGGCTTGCCCATGACGGCTACGAAGCCAGACTTATGACCCTCGGGGAGTTCTTCAGGGGTGGGAAGTTCCATCTAACCTCCTCAGTTAGAGATTATATCAGCCCCCCTATAGAGGGGCAAAGTCATGGATGGGGATTCGTGGTATAATCGAGCATCGTTGGAGGCTGGCTAAACCGTCGTAGGGAGCCTCGTTCTAAAGGTAACCAGTCCTCTCGCCTGCTCGATTGTTCGAAAATGAGGATATGTAGTGAAAGGGAAGTCCAGGAGGGAGGGGATATGAGCCTGGCTGGAATCCACCTGCTTCTGACCTATGAATGTAATGCCGAATGCGACCATTGCTTCGTCTGGGGGAGCCCCTTCCTGGAGGGGACGATGACTTTGGAAGGGATAAGGGCTATCTATGAGGGGGCTAAAGAGTTGGGCACGGTGGAGCACCTATATTTTGAAGGAGGGGAACCGTTCCTCTATTACCCTGTCATGCTAAGAGCGATGGAGGAGGCGAGAGCCTTGGGCTTCGAGTGTGGCATCGTCACCAACGGCTATTGGATAACGGCTCTCGATGACACGGTGGAGTGGCTGCGACCTATCGCAGAGATAGGGGTGATGGACCTCTCTATCTCCAGCGACCTCTTCCATGGGGAGGAAGAGATGGAGGGGCAGAAGGTCAAAGTTGTTGAGGAAGTAGCCAGGCAACTGGCACTCCCTGCCAATGTCATCGCCATCGAGGAGCCCTGCGTGGAAGAGGCCTTTGGGGAGAGGGGGCAACCCATCGTGGGGGGCTCGGTCCGTTTCCGGGGCCGGGCGGTGGCCAAACTGGTGAAGGGGTTGCCCCGTCGCTCTTGGCAAGAGTTGAACGAGTGCCCCTACGAAGCGTTGGACGACCCTAAGCGGGTCCATATCGATCACCTGGGATATGTGCATCTCTGTCAGGGGCTGGTCATCGGCAACGCCTTAGAGAGATCTTTGGCCCAAGTGATGAGCGAGTATGACCCGGCCTCGCACCCCATAGTGGGGCCGCTTCTTTCTGGTGGGCCAGCGGCCCTGGTCAAAAGGTATAACCTGCCCCACGAGGAAGGGTATGTGGAGGCTTGCCACCTCTGCTATCTGGCCCGGGAGATGTTGCGTCCTCAGTTCCCGGAAGCCTTGGGCCCAGGGCAGATGTACGGCGAAGGGCTCGAATAAGGGAGGGGAGATGGCTATAGTCCTCGGTTTGGTGGGTTCAACCCGCGCCTGGGGCAACTCGGAGATAGTGGTGCGGGAGGCCCTCTTAGGGGCTCAGGAGAAGGGCGCGAAAATAGAGATGCTCCGCCTTACCGATCTTTTTATTAAACCCTGTAACGGCTGCCTCCGTTGCGCTATCAGGGAGGAACCCTGCCCTTTGGACGACGATATGGAGTGGTTCCTGGCCAAAGTTCGGGAGAGCGACGCTTTGATACTCTCAGCGCCCACATACATGTTCGGCCCGGCGGCCATCACCAAACTGCTCTTGGATCGGATTCTTATGTTGACGCCTCGCTTTGGGGAGGAGCAAACCAGGGCAGGAGCAGCCATTGCCGTCTCTGGACGGAGGGATTGGCGGGGCGTCACCCAGCCCTTCTTGAACGCCTTGGTGATGGGGTTGGGCTTCCGATTGGTGGATACCCTCTACGTCCACCGGCCTGGCCCGGGGGAGGTCTTGCTGGACGATGGGGTGATGGCGCGGGTACATGAGTTAGGGCGGCGGGTGGCCCGCGGTGAGAAGGGGGAACCGCCGGAGGGGAATATCTGTCCCTGCTGTTACGGCGACTTCTTCGTATTGGAGGGAGGGAAGGCCACCTGTCCTCTCTGTGGGCTTGAGGCGGCCATAGAATTGGTAGATGGCCAGGTACGGCTCTCCTTCGACCTGGGGGTGGAGCCGTTGCCTTGGAGTTACGCTTGGCAGAAGGAACATGTGGAGGAGTGGATAAGGCCTACCGTGCCCAGGTTTTTGGCTCACAGGGAGGAGATCAAGGCTCGCCGGAAGCGATACCGGGAGATGGGCGAGGTTTGGATAGAGACACCGTTATGATCTTAAGGAGGGCGTAATATGGTGGATAGGCCATCGAAAGAGGAAGTGGTAGAGAGGGCGGCTAGGGATTTTCTGGCCGGTTTCACTTGATCAGAGGCGGTGCTTATGGCTCTCGGGGAGAGCCTTGGAGTGGAGAGCGAACTCGTCCCTCGCATCGCTACCGGCTTTTGCGGTGGGGTGGGAAGCACGCACCGCCATATCTGTGGAGCCCTCTCAGGAGCAGTGATGGCCACGGGGATCGTCTTCGGGCGGGAGAGGGCGGAGGAGAGCAGGGAGAAAGCCCTCAACCTCGTCAGGAAGTTGCTCAGAGGTTTCCGTCAGGAGTTCGGCCATACCGAATGTCACGAGTTGGTGCGCCTCGACCCTGACGATGAAAGGTTCTCGGAGAAGTGGAGTGCTTGGAATATGGGGGAGGAGAAGTGCGTGCACTTCGTGCGCTTTGCGGTGAAGCGATGGCTGGAGTTAGCGGGGAGATGAGATGTCATCTTTAGATGAATACCGCAAGAAGCGGGATTTCACCAAGACCGCTGAACCGGAAGGAGAAGTGATAAAGTCAGGGCAGAGCCGCTTCGTGGTGCAGAAGCATCAGGCTCGGACGCTTCATTACGACTTTAGGCTGGAGCATGGTGGGGTGCTCGTCTCTTGGGCGGTGCCCAAGGGCCCGCCGGAGGCCACCTCCCAGAGGCGGCTTGCCATCCAGACCGAGGACCACCCCCTGGATTACATCGACTTCGAGGGGGGGATACCGGAAGGGGAGTACGGCGCAGGCACGGTGGAGATCTGGGACCAGGGCTATTATGAGGAACGCATGTGGACGGAGAAGGAGATAAAGGTAACCCTCCACGGCCAAAGGCTTAAGGGCAACTATGCCCTGGTCCACACCGACGGGAACCGCTGGTTGTTTATCAAGGAGAGGGGGTACTAGAGTAGGGCAGGTTTCGAAACCCGCCCAACTTCCGACAGCGCAGAGCAGGGAGTTGGAAAGCTATGTAGCGTCCCGGTTTGCCTGTCCTGAGGAACGAAGGGTCTGCGAAGTTTCTATACCTCTGAGGCGATTCGGACGTTACCCCTCCAGCGCCTTGATGATCTCCCGGCAGAAGGCGGGCAAATCGTTGGGCATGCGGGAGGTAATCAGGTTCCCGTCCCGCACCACCTCTTCATCCACCCACTGGGCCCCGGCGTTTATCATATCGTCCTTGATGGCGAAGAAGGAGGTCATCTTCCGCCCTTTGAGTATCCCCGCCGAAGCCGGAAGCCAACCCGCGTGGCAGATGGCGGCTACGATCTTACCCTGGTTGAAAGCCTCCCGCACTAGGTTGACCATAGCCGGATACCTGCGCATGAGGTCGGGGGCGTAGCCACCGGGGATGATGATGGCGTCGAAGTCGGCCGCGCTCACCTCATCGGCGGAGGCGTCCACTTCGACCTCATAGCCGTGCTTACTGGTGTAGGTCTTGGCGCTTCCCGTGCCCACCACCTTCACCTCCGCCCCGGCCTCCCGCATCCGCAAGAGCGGATACCAGAGTTCCACGGTCTGGTAGAGATCCTCCGCCAGAACGGCCACTCTTTTTCCTTCCAAAGTCATCTTTGCCTCCTTTCATGGTTGTCTTTCACGTGAAAGTGGATAATCGAAATCCTATGCCTCTTATTGAATGCTCCTTGGTTTCGTGGCCTAGTCGGGCCTGGGGGCTCCTTTGGCTTTTCTACTCTTCTTGAGACCGCCAGCGCTCGAGTCTCTCGTCGAGCCTCAGCAATCTTTCGGCCGCAAGAATCAGACCCACAAGTAGTGCGGCCACTACTCCAAGCAGGTACATCCCGCCTCCAATCGCTACCCCTATGGCTCCCACGGCCCAGATGCCCGCTGCGGTAGTTAGCCCTCGAATTTCATCGCCTTCTTTGAGGATCATCCCCGCACCCAAGAAGCCTATCCCGGTTACCACCCCAGCGGCTATACGGGTCACATCTCCCCCAGGGAAGGCCCGGGGGGAGATCAAGGCAAAGGCCGCCGAGCCTAAGGCTACTAGGCTGTGCGTACGCTCACCTGCTGGTTGCCCTCTCAACTCCCTCTCTAGCCCGATGAGGAAGCCGAGGAGCGTGGCCAAGATCAAGCGACCCACCAGTTCCCATTGTGATAAAGCGTCCATTGCCTCCTCCTCTCGCCCTACTAAGACGTTGAAGTAGATCGGTATCAGTATCCGCCTTTACTACTTTGCTTTGGCCTTCCCTTATGTTCGAACTGTTCCCTAAATATCTCCCACATGGTTTGGATGGTATCCGCCTCTTCTGGGCTCTTGTCATCCCGCAGGCGGGAGATGCGGGCGAAGCGCAAGGCCAGGCCCGAGTCGTAGTGGGGGCTCCTCTGGATCTCGTTGAAGAGCACTTCTACCACCGTTTTTGGCTCCACATAGACCGTAGCCCCTTGACGGTAGATCTCTAAGGAGAGGAGGTGAGCCGTCATCTCCTCGAACTCCTTGTCCGTCAACCCCTTGAAGGTCTTTCCCACCTCTAAGAACTCCCCACTATCTTCGTCCCGGGCTGCCAGGTGGTAGTTGGATAGCCAGCCGTGGCGCCTCCCGTACCCCCAGTCGGCGGCTACGATCACCAGATCCAGGGAGATGGTCTGCTTTATCTTAAACCAGGCCTTGCCTCGGACGCCAGGGGTATAGACGCTATCCAGCCGCTTGGCGATGAGCCCCTCGTGGCCGGCCTCATAAGACGATTGAGCGAAGGCTTCTCCCTCCTGAGGGTTCTTAGGGGTTAGACGAGCCACGGAGTTTAGGTTCCCTTTCACCTCTTGCAGCGCACCCCACCGTTTACGGTTAGGTTCATCAATTAGGCTCCTGCCGTCTTGGTAAAGGATGTCGAAAAGGTAAAGTTGGATGGGGACCTCGCGCATCAACTCTCTTAAGTTATGGATGCGGCGGAAGCGGCGCATCAGATGCTGGAAGGGAAGGGGGCGTCCGAGATCGTCTACGGCGATCACTTCGCCTTCCAAGATGGCTGAGTTGGCCTTCACCTCTTCCCGTACTTGATCGACTACCTCTGGCAGGCTGGGTGTCACCTCCGAGAGGTTGCGAGAGTAGATCCGAACCTCATCGCCTGCCTTGTGGATCTGCACCCGAGCGCCGTCGAGTTTATACTCTAGGGCTGTCTTTCCCTTGTGCTCTTGGAAAGCCTGGGCCACGTCATCGGCCGTCTGGGCCAGCATGGGTTTGAGGGGGCGAAAGAGTTGGGGGTTAATCCTCTTCAGTCCTTTTTGACCCTCGGCGAGGGCGGTGAATGCTACTTGTCCCAGGTCGCCACAGAGCATGTTTGCCCGGCGGACTAGTTTCTTGGGGACCTCTGCGGCCTGGGCGATACCATCTAGGAGTATCCCCTCGCTCACCCCATGGCGCATCTCCCGCACCACGTTCTTGACGATATATTTGGCCTCTACTGGTTGGGCTCG
>DAOULQ010000195.1:0-3622 GCA_034419095.1 Anaerolineae bacterium
CTCCCTAGCCGCTTCGACTCGCTTTCTGATCGACTTTGAAGCCTCCAAAGATGCATCACTAGCCAACTTCTCATACTCTACCCTAGGTACCTCCACATGGATATCGATCCTATCCAATAAAGGACCAGAGAGCCTCTTCTGATATCGAGTCACTATCGCTGGCGAACAGGTACACTCCTTCACCGGGTCACCAAAGTATCCACAAGGACAGGGGTTCATGGCTCCCACCAGCATGAAGTTCGCGGGAAAGGTCATCGTCGTCTTGGCCCGACTGATGGTCACCACTCGATCCTCCATGGGCTGCCTCATCACCTCTAATACCCGATGCCCAAACTCCGGTAACTCGTCTAGAAACAATACCCCATTATGAGCCAGACTTATCTCCCCAGGCTGGGGCCAACTTCCTCCCCCTACTAACCCAGCATGGCTGATGGTATGATGAGGAGACCGAAAGGGCCTCTGAATGATCAGCGGCGTCCCCTCTGGCAATAGCCCCCGCACGCTATAGACCTTGGTCACCTCCAAGGCCTCATCGATGGTCATGGTGGGGAGGATGGTAGGTAGAGCACGGGCCAGAAGGGTCTTCCCCGCTCCAGGTGGCCCGCTCATCAAAACATTGTGGCCTCCCGCAGCCGCCACCTCCAAAGCCCGCTTCACATGCTCCTGACCCCTCACCTCAGCGAAATCCACGGCGTAAACCGGTTCCCTCACAGCCAATGCCTCGGGATCAGCCTCATAAGGTGTAACCTCCTGCAAACCGTTCAGATGGGCCACTAACTGGGAAAGGCTCTCTACAGGGATGATCTCCATGCCACCAATGAGGGAGGCTTCAGGAGCATCGGAATGGGGCACGAAGACCCGTTGAAACTCCTCCTTAGCCACGCTGACCATGGACAGAATGCCATCGACGTGACGCACACTTCCATCTAATGAGAGCTCGCCGATGAAAACGGAAGAGGAGATAGACGAGATCTGCCCTGTCGCCCAGAGGATCCCCACGGCGATGGGGAGGTCATAGGCGGGGCCTTGCTTAGGAAGATCGGCAGGGGCCAAGTTCACGGTGAGCCTTTTCATGGGGAAGACGAAACCCTGGTTTTTGATGGCCGCGCGGACCCGCTCCCTGGACTCCTGGACGGCCTTATCGGGGAGGCCAACGATGGTCAACGTTGGAGCACAAACGCCAAGATGTTAAGGTCCCGTTTGAGCTCGTAACGTTAGTACAGTAGTGTGTCCGGTAGATGGCAACCGTAGAGGCGATGCACTGCCGCGCGTTTAGGTAGTGTAGTCTCACCTATGCCGGTACGTAGTGCAAATGAATTGCACTTTCTGAAGTCGCATTGCCTGCGGGCCGTCCTACGATAGTTTGAGCAGACGTCCGGCAAATCGAGATGCGCTATTCCAGTGCATGACGCGTAGAGCCACTGACTACGAATCATTGAGTGCAGGCAAGAGCCTCCTCTAGGTTCAAGAGGAGCCTTCTTCGTGGAAGTCGAGACATTGATTGAAGGTTTCAGCCCCAAGACGATCACATGGTATGATGCTTTCCTCCGCCACTTCGCTGAATTCCTTCGGCAACATCACGATCCCACCAAGATCTCCGAACTGAGTATCAGCCACCTTAGGGCATGGCTCCACCATGACCAAGACCGGGGCCTCTCCCCATACACAATCCAAGGTCAAGCCCGTACTCTCGAGACCTTCTTCAGATTCGCTCAAGAGGAAGGCTATCTCGAGACCAATATCGCCAGCAGACTCAAGGTCCCTTGGCCCCAAACAAGATCATGCAAACCTTTTCTGAGGAACAGTTGCGGCAACTCTTGGCCTCAGCCAGGTCGACCCGAGACAAAGCCATATTGGGACTCTTCATCGACACCGGGATCAGGGTCACAGAACTTGCCTCCTTGCACTTTGCTGATGCCGACCTCGACCGCGGGCGTATCAAGGTCAATGGCAAAGGCGCCAAAGAGAGGTTCGTCTTCTGCGGAAACACGTGCCGACGCGCACTCTGGCGCTACATCAACACAGACAGGCCAGATGTCGCCTCGGACAGACTGCTCATCAACAGCTACGGACAGCCCCCAAAGGCTCGGGGGATCCTGGAGATGATCCGAAGATGCGAAAAGCGTGCAGTCATCACAGGGGTCCGCTGTTCCCCTCACACGCTCCGACATACCTTCGCCAAGCGGTTCCTGTTGAACGGGGGCGATGTGTTCACCCTGCAACAGATCCTAGGCCACTCTAGTCTGGAGATGGTGAGGAGATATCTTGCTCTTTTCTCGCAAGAGGTCGGACGGCTCTATCGCCCCTCACAGTCCCCTTGACCAGCTGGGAAAAGCCATCTGGTCATCCCAAGAGTGCCAGCTGCTCGGCCTCATTGCGCGAGGCTGTCGAGGCAAGGATGGTGTGTGCCGTGTAGCATCGGTTCGGCTCAAAGAATCCCCAACCGCACTGAGTTGTGAAGCATTCTCAAAGCCCATCCCCTTTGAGTTGAAGGGCGGCCTCGCCGCGTAGGACCAAGCTTGGGCGGAGTCGGCGTCCGGTCTCTTCGGTCACCACATTGGAGTAGTCACTAGCGTAACAGCGACAAGGGGAATCGATCCGTCGCAAACTGAGTACTCATCTAGAAGCCTGACTGCTTGATTGCTGTGCTACAGGGGGATGACTGGTCCAAGGAAGCATCTTCTGAAATTTGATAAGCAAGTCCGCTGGGACGCAAGGTCCAGCAGATTCCTAGTCACTAGTACCAGTCTCGCGAGCTAGACACGACATCCAGCGCGCTTACCCTTGAAAACCGCTATGTGTCGTAGTTCATTGCCTCCTTGCGGTCGCCTCTGCTGGAAGAATCCGTTGGACATCGTTCCCTCAAGAATTGGCCAAAAGCCCGTAGGACCCCTAGTCCGCCCCGCTAGCTATGCTGCATCAGTGATACTGATGTTCCCCACCTTGTCAAGTTCGGGATAGCGAGTTCGGCGGGGGTCAATTCCTCTTCAAACATCCCCATCCTGACACGAAGGCTAATCACCCAGAGCATGCAATGATCGCCCGGCTGAGGAAGGAAGGTTGGACTCTCCAGAGGATAGCCGACCGCTTCGGGGTCACCCGACAGCGCATCCATTCCTCGAAAGAGTAGAGTGAAGTAAGGATTGAGCTCCATCCTCTCACTGGTTCCACTCACTGGTTCCACAAGCTTTCGACTCACTCGGACCAGCACGCTTCGCCTTCTCTTGGACTGGAACAACGTGCCTCCGCTTGGGCTCCGGCCTTTGTTCATCTTGCAGAGAACCGATCCACCGTCAACTGGAGATTCATGGCGGAGGTCGTTCAGCCGATTCTTGCGCCGCAAAAGGATAAGCACTATCTCGCACGACGACATGGCAATGCACTGGCGTTTGATCCCGCCCGTGCTTTTTCTTAAGGGATGGACAAGGTTGCGAGCATGGAGCATGCCGTGGATGGTAGGGCTGGATCTTGTGCTGGCGTCTCTCTCGAGAAGGAGTTGGATCCTATGCTGCCCGTCCTGATGGCCGCCTTACAGTAGGGGACTTGGGCCGGGAACGGATCCCGGTCTTGGTCCACTTGTCGTGATTGATCCAAGTTGCTTGATGAGCTTTCCCTACTGGAG
>DAOULQ010000196.1:0-49830 GCA_034419095.1 Anaerolineae bacterium
ATGAACGCGTGGCCTATCTGATTACCGATATCTTAAGCGATAATTTCGCTCGGATGAGCGCCTTTGGTGAGGGGAGTCCACTTCGCCTGACCCGCCCGGCAGCGGTGAAGACGGGGACAAGCACTGATTGGCGTGATAATTGGACTATAGGTTATACGCCACAGCTCGTGGCTGGCGTGTGGGTGGGCAACGCAGACAACGAGCCGATGCATAACGTGAGCGGTATTACCGGCGCCGCTCCTATCTGGCACGATTTTATGGAGGAAGTACTGCGAGGTAAACCCGCAATAGATTTTGAGCAGCCACCCGGTTTGATGCATCAGCAAATATGTGCCGATAGTGGCCTGCTCCCTTTGGTGATGAGATCGGGGGTAACCGCCTCCCCGGGAGCGGCTACTCCAATATCCTGTCCAAGGGCCATCACCGAGCTCTTCATTGGAGGAACCGAGCCGAAGAACCACGATAACTGGCACGTTCGGGTGCGCATCGATCAGCGCAATGGGCTACTGGCAAGCGCAGCCTGCCCAGAACAGTGTGTCGTTGAGCGCGACTATACGCTCTATCCGCCGGAGGCGCAGGAATGGGCACGGAGCAAGGGGATTCCCCAGCCACCAGCAACCTATTCGCCACTTTGCCCACCGGAAAATGACCTAGTTGCGCTGCACAATTCAACCGCCGAGCCACTAAACAGGCTACCTTTGCCGGATTCTTCAGCACAACCTGAAAGCTGCCTAATCTTGAGCAGCCCATATCAGGGTGCTGCCTATCGCATTGTAAAGGGTATGCCCCTGGAGCACCAGAGAATCAAAGTGGCTTTATATGCCGCTTGTGACGCTCAATTGAAAACGGTGACGATGTTTGTCGATGGACAGCCCTTTGCAGAGCTGGCTATACCACCCTTTGAGACGTTCTGGATGCTGTCGCCCGGCAGCCATTCTTTTTCGGCCATGGCACTCGATGCTTCGGGGAAGGAATTGGGTGGCAATGAGGTATCGATCACGGTGTACTAGTTGACACATACCCCGGAGTCTGCTCTCTCAATTGAAGGAGGTGCACCATGTTGCACAAACCTTTATTGATGATCATGATCTTCCTGCTACTGCTCATGCCGAGCGTGGTGGCTTGTCATATCCTAAGGCCAGAACCACCTTGGCCCCCCTTGATACTGCGCACCACGCCGGAGAAGGGGGGAGAACTCGATCTGACTCAACCCATCGAACTGGCCTTTGATCAGCCCATGGACAAGGCCTCGGTCGAGGCGGCATTCACGCTCGACCCCCCCTTGGAGGGAACTTTGTCTTGGGTGAACGATCAGGCGGTGCGCTTTGAGCCAACGCAGGCGTTTGAGAGAGGCAAACGATATACCGTGCGTCTGTCAGAGGTGGCCAAGAGCGCGAAAGGTCTCGCCTTGGCCCATCCTTTTGAGGCACGATTCAACATCGTGGGGTTCTTGGAGGTTGCGGTCACTCAGCCGGAAGATGGGGCAAGCGAAGTGGCATCCGATACCACCATTACCGTGCTCTTCAACCGTCCCGTGGTGCCGCTGAGCGCCATCGAAGAGCAGGCCTCTTTACCGCAACCGTTGACCTTTATGCCACCCGTGAGGGGCAAAGGGGAGTGGCTTAATACCAGCATCTATCGTTTCACGCCTGAGGGTGAAGGGTTTGCGCCCGCTACTACCTACAGGGCACGGATTGCAGCTGGTCTAACCGATCTCTCTGGCGCAATTATGGCGCAGGATTACGAATGGCGATTCACTACGGTGATGCCCGCGGTGGTGGCTAGCGATCCGGCAGCCAATAGCATCTACGTGGACGTAACCCCCGAGATCGAGCTCTCATTCAACCAGCCGATGGATCATAAGAGCACCGAGGAAAAGTTCACCTTGATCCGTTTAGGCGACCCCACATTTATCCCCGGGGAATTCTCGTGGCGCAAAGGTGGGGTCGTTCCTCCACCGCCAGAAGGGGATGAGTATGCCCTATGGCAGTGGGAGGAGGCCGGGCCTCAGGAAGTCGGCGTAGAAGTGATGAGTTTCATCCCCTCAGAGCCGTTAGAGTTTGATACAGATTACAAGGTTACCCTTGATCCTGGCGCCTTGAGTGCGGCTGACAAAGGTGTTGGTACCACCGCTGAGTACAGTTTCATCTTTACGACCATCCTCTATCCAAAAGTAGTCACCACTTCTCCCGGGGATGGTGATAGCGGCGTTGATCCCTGGGTGAACCTGCAAATCAATTTTTCCAGTCCCATGAACCCGGAGAGCCTGAGGCTGGGGGAGACTTTCTTGATCAAACCGACCTTTACCGCCACCCAGGTACACACCTATTGGTGGAATAGCAACACCCAGCTCGAGATCTCCTTTCCCACTGAGCCCTCCAGTGGATATGAGGTTACGTTGGGGACGGATCTGGAAGGGCGATACGGCCACAAACTGGGCGAGAGCACCGTAATTGAGTGGCATACCAGAGCCCATGATCCCCTGATTATGCTCCAGGCCCCCGATCGTATCGGCGTGTATAGCGCCTACGGCACCACGCAGTTGTACTTCACGGTGCGCAATCTCAGCCAAGTTGATTTCAGTTTGTACCGTCTTCCGGCAGAGGATTTTTACCGCCTGAACGGTGATGATTGGTGGGAATATTGGGATGGTTATACCCCGGACAACGCTAACCTGATGCGCCGCTGGAGTATCGAGACTGCTCCACCGCTAAACGAGAATCAGATTTATCGCACCTCGCTTACTGAGGACAAGGAAGCGCTCGTGCCCGGTCTGTACTATCTGCAGGCTTCTGCGGGCTCAGAGGCCGTCTATGAGGAGACCGGAAGGCTGGTGAAGCCCCTCAGTCGCTTGATGCTGGTTGTTTCCAGGAACAACCTGACCCTGAAGCATAGCAACAGCCAGGCACTGATTTGGGCAACCAACATGGAGACGGGCAAGTCCCTGGCAGGCCTACCGGTGAGGGTGACAGATGGCAAGGGCCAGATCCTGTTCACGGGGAAGACTGGCGCTGACGGGGTGCTAGAAGGCAACTTCTCGGAAGAGATAGATATGTACGACTCGCTCTTCGCATTTATCGGCGATCCCGATGCTCCGGCCGAGAACTTTGCAGCGGCTTCAAACCGGTGGTATAGCGGCATCGAGCGTTGGCAGTTTGACCTGCCGATTGAAGATTACTTCCAGCCATATACCAGTTTCTTTTTCACCGATCGAGCCATTTATCGTCCCGGCCAAGAGGTCAACTTCAAGGGGATCATTCGCCTGGACGATGATGCTCACTACAGTCTGCCAGGCAGTGACGATAAGGTGCACGTTGCCATCTACGACTCAGAGGACAAAGAAGTCTACAACAACGCTTTAAGCCTGAACGAATTCGGTGCTGTTTATGACACCTTCGGCCTGGGTGAGGAGGCCGCGCTGGGGAACTACTACATTCAGGTGGCTTACCGAGGAACAGGGATACCGGGGGTTGATTTCATGGTCGCAGAGTATCGCAAACCGGAATTTGAGGTAAGCGTGGAGACCGATAAGCCGGAATATGTGCAGGGCGAGACCATCAAAGTCGCGACCCAGGCAACATATTTCTTCGGTGGCGCGGCGACGGATGCAGAGGTACACTGGAGCCTGCTGACGCAGGACTACGCCTTTGACTACGCTGGCCCGGGTTGGTACGACTTCACCGACTATGACTTCAGCCGTGCTCGCCCAGAGAGGTATTACTACGGGTACGGCGAGTTGATCGCCGAAGGGGATGGCAAAACTGATGCCCATGGGCGCTTCACTTTCACCCTTCCGGCGGAGATCGCCGAGCGCACCGCCAGCCAGATTTTTACCATCGAGGTCAGCGTCACCGATGTCAACAATCAAGAGGTAAGCAACCGCATGGATGTGATCGTCCACAAGGGGTTGTTCTACATCGGTCTGAGACCCGAAAAGTATGTAAGTCAGGCTGGCAAATCGGCAGAGGTGGAGATCATCACGGTGGACTGGGAGAGCGAACCGCACCCCAACCAAAGGCTAACGGTTGTGTTCAACGAGCACAATTGGTATAGCGTACAGGTGGAGGCCGAGGACGGTAGTTTCTATTGGGAGAGCCAAGTTGAGGATACCCCGGTATTCACCACCACGGTGACCACCGATGATGGGGGAAAGGCGACTGTTGGTTTCGTCCCCGAGAAGGGGGGCATCTACAAGGTTGTCGCCTACGGGCTAGATCGGCAGGGGAACGAGGTGCGCAGTTCCACCTATATGTGGGTCAGCAGCGAAGAATATGTTGGTTGGCGTCAGGAAAACCACGACCGCATCGATCTGGTGACCGATAAGAGGCGGTATGAGGTGGGGGATGTGGCCACCATCCTGATCCCGCATCCGTATTCGGGCACCGTAGAAGCGCTCATCACCCAGGAGCGTGGTCATATCTACGACTATGAGGTAAAGACGCTGCTCTCGAATTCAGAGCAGATCGAAATCCCCATTACTGAAGAGATGATCCCCAACATCTTCGTCTCGGTGGTGGTGATGAAAGGTGCTGATCCCGAAACGGGGGAACCGGCCAGTGTAAAGATGGGATATGCCCAGTTGTCAATCGATCCAGCGGAGAAGCAACTGCAGATCACCCTGACCCCCGATAGGGAGGGAACATATGAACCGGGCGAAACTGTGACCTACAATATCCGCACGACCAAGGTCGATGGCCAGCCGGTTGAAGCAGAGCTGGCGCTGAACCTGGTAGATCTCTCAGTGCTAACCCTAGCGGAGCAGCGGGGCTCGTTGCTCGAGCAGTTCTGGCGTGAGCGCGGCTTGGGTGTCAACACGGCGGCCAATCTGACACTCTCGGTTGATCGCATCAACCGTCTCATCGAGGCTGGAGAAAAGGGGGGTGCTGGCGGACCCGGCGAGGAGTTTGGTGTGGTGCGCCGGCGTTTCCCAGACACCGCTTATTGGAATCCGGCTGTGGTAACCGACGAGAATGGAAATGCCCAGGTGACTGTGGAACTGCCGGATACCCTCACTACCTGGCGCCTCGGTGCGCGCGGGGTCACCAAAGATACGGTCGTGGGTGAGTCGAAGGTGGACATTGTAAGCACCAAGGATCTGCTCGTGCGTCCTGTCGCTCCGCGCTTCTTTGTAGTGGGCGATGAGGCGACGCTCTCCATGGTGGTCCACAACAATACCGATCAGGCTGTATCCGCAGAGGTTTCATTTGAAGCCGATGGCATCACCATCAAAGACAGCGCGCGCCGGAACGTGACTATCCCCGCCGGAGACAAGGTTAAGGTTAACTATGCGGTGACCGTCGTCGATGAGCCAGTTGCCAAACTGCGCTTCGGAGCGCGGGCGGGAGAACTGGCGGATGCCATCGAGATCGTGTTGCCTATCTATCACTACAGCACGCCCGAGACGGTCGCCACCGCGGGTACCCTGGAAGAAGATGGTCTACGTCAGGAAGGGGTTGCCTTACCCCTGCGCTTCGATCCCACACAGGGAGAGCTTACCGTCCAGATCGATCCATCCCTCGCTGCCGGAGTGCGTGAAGGGCTCACTTTCCTCGAGCATTTCCCCTATGAGTGTACCGAGCAGACGATAAGCAGCTTCCTTCCGAATATCGTTACCTATCACGCCTATCAGGCGCTGGGGTTGGATCGCCCCGATCTAGCAGAGAAACTGCCAGACCTAGTGAGCATGGGCTTACAGAGACTTTACGCTCAACAGCATTACGATGGCGGCTGGGGCTGGTGGCTGGCCGATGAAAGCGACCCCTACATGACCGCTTACGCGCTGCTGGGTTTGATTGAAGCACAGCGTGCCGGCTTTCCGGTGGAGCAGACAGTTATTAGTCCGGCGATTGACTTCTTGAGGAGCAGTCTGAGGCAACCGCGCGATTTAGAAGAGCCCTGGCAAGCGAACCGCCAGGCGTTCATCCTCTACGTGCTGGCGGAGGCGGGCGTAGGCGACCTGGGCAGGACGGTAGTGTTGTTTGACAACCGCCAACAACTGGACTACTTCGGTCGCGCCTATCTGGCGATGGCGCTGAGTATTATAGAGCCAGATGAGAGCACTCGAGTGCGAACACTCTTGTCTGAGCTCACCAGCGGAGCAATCGTCAGCGCAACCGGCGCCCATTGGGAAGAGCAGCAAGTTGACTACTATTCTATGAACACAGATACGCGCTCCACAGCCATCATCCTTGCCGCGCTTGCCCGGCTTGATCCCGAGAACCCGCTGGCAGCCAATGCTGTGCGCTGGCTGATGAGCAGCCGCCAAGAGGGGTACTGGGAAACAACACAAGAGAACGCCTGGGCGATTATCGCCCTCACTGACTGGATGGTACATACCGGTGAACTGGAAGGTGCGTATAGGTATGAGGTCGGTTTGAACGGTGAGTTGATCGGAGAAGGGGAGGTCAGCGCACAGACGGTGGACGAATCGAGGCGCCTGCAGGTAGCCGTGCGCGATCTCTTGGCGGACGAAGTCAATCGCCTGCTGCTCCAACGGCTGCCACCAAAGGGGGAGGAAAGCGGGACAGGGCGATTGTACTATAGTCTCTATCTGCATACCTACAAGCCCGTCAACGAAGTAACTGCCTTGAGCCGGGGGATCATCGTGAGCCGACAGTATTCTCTGGTGGAGGACAAGCGCGAAATGGCCGTCAGCCAGGCACGGGTGGGCGATACCATTCGGGTGAAATTGACGATCATCGCTCCCCAAGATTTACACTACGTGGTGGTCGAAGATCCGATCCCCGCAGGGACCGAAGGCGTGGATCAAAGCCTGAAGATCACGAGCGTCGTCGGGCAGGCGCCGGAATTGATACGCACCGATCGCAGGGCTCCCTGGGACGGCTACGGGTGGTGGTGGTTCAGCCAGAGCGAGTTACACGACGAAAAAGCGACGTTGTTTGCCACCTATCTGCCGAAGGGGACGTATGAATATACCTACCTGATTCGCGCCAGCCTGCCCGGCGAATATCGAGTGATTCCGACGAATGCTTATGAGATGTACTTCCCGGAGGTCTCTGGGCGTAGTGATGGCGCACTGTTTAAGATCGCGGATGAGTAAGGCTTTGCGGGGGCTCCTGAATAGGAGATAGGTTGTGGTCGCGGAGTTTTGGCTGACGACCTGGCCTCCCCGACGCGATGACTCGATGAGGTGGCCACTCAGGGGACACGGCGGGGTGGGGATGCTCCGTTCCCTTCACGGTGGAACGATTGCCAAGGTTGTCCCAGCACAATATCACAGCGCACCACTGAACGTGCGCGGGTTCTAATCGCTCTCGGGGGGTTCCGAACAAAGGTGCGCACTCTGGAGTTGGACTTCGCCTAGCCTAGAAGCCCACTTCTCTGCAAGGGTTTCTCTTTGCGCGGGCCACGAGGCCCCTTCCATCCCGACTCAGAAGGGGCTGTCTTCTTCTGATTGCGGCCCCCACCGCTTTATGCTACACTTGGCTCTGACATGCTAGCCAAGGTAATGAGTTGTGCCGTGGTGGGGCTAGAGGGGGCTATCATTCAGGTGGAGGTGGACATTTCCCCTGGGCTTCCTGCTTTTACGATCGTTGGAGTGCAATTGACGGTTCTTCAGACACACGGGGTATGACGCCAGAGATCGAGACTTCGCCATCTCTGACTGTGACCATCAATTCCAAAGCGTCGAGCACCAACCGCTTGTCCTCGTAGGTGAGATTCTCGATATTCTGTGACGCCCAGTAGCAAAACCTCTCTATCTGTTCCTTCTGGCTCTCGGTGATTCTCTGTGACTCTAGTCGCTTGTCTAGGCGGGCTTTCTCCTCTTCCCAGGCTGCCCTTTCCTTGGCTATATCGGCCATTTCCGTGTCCAGGAGCGCTTTGTCGTATTCGCCGTAGCGGTAGAGCTTGAGCACCCTTTGCTCTTCCCTGCGGAGACGTGCGAGGCGATCTGCAACTGTTTCTAGCTCGACTTGGATTGATCTCAAGCCGTCCTTCTCAGCCCTCGCCTCAAGCTCAGTCATGATGACCCTCGGATCTAGTAGGGCACGCTTGACCTCGCTCCAAACAAGTGCCTCTATGTTGTCGACATTGACTAAGGGCGCATCGCATGGATGATCTGGGGCGTAGATACGCGATCTTCTCCGGCAACGATAGTATCGGTAGTCGGGATTGCGAGGGACTGAATACATCCTGGAACCGCACTTGCCGCAGCGAACATGCCCAGCCAATAGATATTGGCGCTTGCGGTTACGAGAGGAGTTGTCGGCGTTCTTTTTGAGTTGCCTCTGCGCGGCATGAAAGAGTTCCTCGGAGATGATGGCTGGCGTAACTCCTGGGAGGTCAATCCATTCTTCGCAGGGTCTCGCTTCTCGATGGGTCTTCTTCTGTGGACCTCTTTGGAAGGCGTGCTTTACATGGGTCTGCGGTTCGACGGATCTCATTCTGAAGGCATAGGTCTTGCCAGTGTAATCTATTCTTCTCAAGAGCCGACTAGTCGTACTGGTGCTCCATTTGCGACCCCCCTTGGGTGCGGGAATGCCCATGTCCATAAGGCGCAGGCAGATCGAGCCTAGCGGCAACTGCTCCTGCACGCACCATCCGAAGATCATCCTGACGACATCGGCCTGCTCACGATTGATGGTCCGCGTTCCGGTCTCAGGATCATAGTCATAACCGTAAAGTCCTCCACCTCCTGTGGGCAACTTACCTTCTCTAGCTCGGCTTCTTTTCCCGCGCATTGTGCGCTCTCTGATCTTCTCGGCTTCAATCTGAGCTGCAAAGCCCCGGACATACCGAAGCAATTGGCCCTCGGGCGAACTGTCCAGCGGCTCGGTCACAAAAAGCAACTCTATGTGGTGTTTTTCGCACTCCTCAGCAATGATGGCCAGATGTATGGGATTTCTCGCTAGGCGATCCGTGGCATACGCTATCAGGGCATCGAAATTCCGAGTTCTAGCGAGTTGTCTAACTTCTTCTAAAGCAGGGCGCTCCAAGGTTGTGCCTGACCAGACTTCACGGAAGATCAAATCCTGCGGTGCTTGGTACTCGTTTTGTTCAATGAAGGCGACCATCGCTTCAACCTGGCTATCCAGGCTCGTGCCCTCTTCCTCTTGGTTAGGCGTGCTAACCCTAGCATATAAGGCCGCTCTCTTCATATCGACAACCCGCAGTTCATCGCTGCCCAAGCAAGAAGCCCCGCACCTGCTAGTTTGGCGTTGTGAGTCTGTCAGGGACCCAAGCGACCTCTTTGCAGATGCAGGGCTCTCTGCGCCAAAGAAAAAGATCGCTTGTGACGTCCCTGACATTATTATTATACCACATATGCCACAGACCGTCAACCTTCTGGGAGCGCATCGAAATCACGACACACCGCCCAACTGTCCGCAATGTCTACTTCCGTAACCGATTCCATGTCTACTATACCGGGCGGCCTCAGCAACAAGGAGAGGACCCTGCGGATCAAGGCGTCTCTATCGTTCCTTTCTTCCCATCTGACCTCAACTACGACCAGACCACGTGAACGATGCGTGCTAGAGGATGGTGAGATCGTTGGTTCATCCATATCCATAGGCTCGCTTCTGCTTCCCGGTCCATTCGCCACGTCAGAACGCATCGATGCCTCTCACTCACACTGAGCAGCAGTCAATTCCCCAGCCGATACTTGTACCTCTTGTCAGCCTTCTTGCGCAGAATCACCTCCCGGACCCCATCCTTTCGGCTCAATACACCATCGTACCCGCCAGTCAATTGCGGCTCCTCATCCTCTCAACAAGCCTCTTATCTACGCTGTAAAGCACAAGCGGCCCATACCGGTGATTGGAGGTTTTCCTGCACTCACGACGAGGATCACCCCTTCTCTTCCTAGAGCTCTCCGAATGTCAGGTCTCGTCCTACTGCACCTGACCCTCCTGCTCGTCCTGCATCCGGTTCGAAGCGAGGAATTTACGTCGTAAAACAAGGACATTTGCTAGCTCAGCGGTATGGCGCGGTCAGCGGCCTGCCGCCAACCCCAGCGGTCGCTCCGCCTTCGCCCGTCTCTGTCCATCTTCTTTCAGATCTTCACCGATGAGTAACGCTTTCAAGGGCGACACCCTCTGCCCTCCCTCTCATCCAATGTCAGAAGCGGCCTGCTGCGATACTTCTCGCACCAGGGTCGCCATCCACATTCCTCTGAGGGAACGGCCGTTCGCAGTGAAGCAAAAAACCTCGCCATTTCGGCGAGGCGACGGATCAGCGCATCCTCTAGGGCCGGCCTTCCTGGGGAGCCAAGGCGGGCCCGCCTTCGGGGGATATTCCCTATGACAGTGAATGCTTCCTTCCTGTAGCTGCGCCCTTGTTGACGATGTCGGCATGATGAATCGGCGCTCCAAGGCTTTTCTGCTCCACCTTCCCTATCATGCTAGATCTCTTCCTAAGGACACGCTCTCGCATCGGGCCTGCATGAAGATCTCGGTGACCTGGAAGTGGTCGGCCATTTCCGTGAGGTCCATCCGTTGAGCGAGGCAAGCCCTCAGCTCGCCCTCGGGTACGAGGAGATGGAAGGCGAACTCGCGAGCTTCCCTCTCCTGGGAGAGGGTTCGTTGAAGGTCGGTCCGGTTCAGGGAGAAGAGCTGGTTGCCAGCATGCAAGAAGTGATGTCCCAAAGCATGGGCGATGAGCTCTCGGAAGTACCTGGTATTGGTGATGGAGTCCTTGACCCCGATGTGACGTCCAACGATGATCTCTTGAACCCTGCCCTTCAGGGGAAAACGGGTCAATTCCAGGTTCTCTCCATCCAAGATCGCGTCCAGGTCTACGGGGGTGGAGACTTTGTATCTATTTCGGATATGGGCAGCTCGTTGGGATGCCTGAGACATGGGAGTGCTCGATTCCGCCCCTGTGGCGGGCCCATCTGGGCAGAAGATCCTATGCTCATCAAGTAGATTCGCTCCGCTTGGACATGACGAACTCGATGTAGTCGAAGACGGACTTCCTCTCCTCCGGGGTCATCCCCTCGAGGTAGCGCATCATGACCAGCAGGCTAGGCTCTGACTTGGGGAAGGAGCCCACGATGATCTCCTCCACCGGGACCCCCAGGGTATGGGCGATGGAGAGGGCCACGTGCATATAGACGTTTTCCTTCTGGTCTGTCTCGATCTTGGAGATGAGGCTACGGTCCACCTGGGCCCTGGCGGCCAGCTCATCCTGGGTCCAGCCGTGGACGTCCTGTCTGAGATACCGGAGCTTTGAACCGTCGATCTCGTATTTCATCTCTTGCGCAATGAAAGGATACCACACTTTGTGCCGCTTGTCAACATCGCCGTTTAGGCGCATGAAGAACAAGCAAACGTTTAAGGTAAGAAGGGCTTGCCAGATTAGCACAGTCGTGCTATCATTGTGATGTGCGTCCACAACACCATGGACAGAAAAGACGAGATATTTCAATTCATATGTGAGTTCCGAAACGTGAAGGGGTACGCGCCGAGTCTGAGGGAGATCGTGGCTGGCACCTCGGTGGCCTCCACGTGGACCGTCCACCGATATCTGGTTGAGGGGACAGAGAACGGGCGCACTGTGAGTGGTGTCCCCGAAGTATGTCAGCTGCAGTTGGACCTATGACTGCGATGGACGGCCAATGTTCTGTGGTTGCTAGAAGTACTTGGCCTTGACTTCCTCCAAACCTGGGAAGAGGAACACCCTTTCGAGTATCTCAACCACTTCTTGTGTAGTAATTCGGTGGCATCTCCCCTGGGCTGATGTGGGCAATAACTCATCGAAGAGAGGGAAAGCTCCCCGTTCAATTGACGTGGAGGTCCAGGCAAAGGACGGATTGCGCTCGTGATGAATCAAGAGAAAGTGCCCTCCTCGTTCCAAGGCGAAGATCAAGATCCTGTAGGCCTGATAGAGGGTGACAAAGGGACAGATGGAGTTTGCTTCTAGAGCGTGCGTGACTAGGCCATGCTTCTGCATGAGCAGCCAGTAGGTACGACCGACGGCATGGAGATAGCAGAGAGCAAAGTCGTCTGCCGGGTTGCGACCATCACAATCACCGCTCTCAAAGACGGAGCACCCTCCGAAGCCGTTTTCGGTGAATTTGAACTCGGCACAGACCGTATCCCCTTGATCGGTCTGTAGGTAGAGATCTACAGAAGTCGGTTGTCCTCGACCCTCGTTGAAGATCGACCTATCTTCTTCCTCCAATTTGGCATCCATTACATGCCCGGATAGGGGAATCCCTGCTGACTCGAGCATGGCATCGAATACGTCCCAGCGGCTCGCCAGCAGAACAGGACCTATCAAGTTGAACAGTAGTGCCTGAGAGCTCAGTCCATGCCGTATCCAGCGATGAAGGGGGAAGGGATGTCCTGCGGCTCGACGCTCTGCCATGATTGTCCTGATCATGGCAACCACTTCCGGGTCGATGATGTTCAGGGGCCATCTTTGCTTGCCACCGGCCAGAATGTAGGGAGCGGTGGACCTGACCGGTAGTTCCTTCTCAGCAAAGTAGCCCGCGACTTGAGCCCTCAACTGTGGTAGCCAATCAGATCGTCTCGGCGCTATCTTCTCTTCGGATTGGTTGGGCATCGTCCATCTACTCTCCGATGATCGATACGCAAGGCCATTCCCAGTATAGCATGTCTCGCTTAAGGTCGGAAGGGCCAAGACATGGGCCCTTGGGTATCCATGTCTGGCTGGCAAGGAGGTCTAGCGATTCATGCGAGAACCGGACGCAGTGGGCAACGAGTAGGCTGGGGGTGGCGCTTCCGCCCTACAGCCCGGTTTTGTGCTAATCTTGACATCGCTTGAAGGCCAGACCACAATGGTTGCGAAAGGAAGAATAGAAAAAGCTTCGTGGTTTGCACCCGAACCATTGAGGCTGAGGCCAGGGTTGCAACAGCAAATACCCTGGCAATCATAGCGGATGACAGAGGCTCGTCTGTTCGAACTGGCAGGCGAGCCCGTTGCGTTGACAGCGAAGGGCGGGGGGATCCCCGGTGTGGTCGTGGGGTAGCATGCGGCGAAGCCGGAGTAGGAAGGAAAGGCAAGAGGAGATCGCCGAGGGAGGGTGCAATCCTCTTGACTTGTTGGCTGTCAGCGGGCCGCCGCTGAGCAAGCGAGAGCCCCGTTCTAACGTAGAGGTTGGCGTTGTCGAACAGCTAGAGCAGAAAGTACGTAGATGCTATTGTCAATTGTGGTGGAGTATGGTAAACTGAGCCTAAATGTGCAAGCTTCTGTCCCAACCATGAGGTCAATCGCCTAAGGGGGAGAATTCTCTATGGACGACACTCAGCTCCTCAATGCACGGCAAGTGGCTAACTATCTTCAACTCAGCGTGCTCACGATATATGATTGGGCCCAGAAGGGAAAACTACCCGCAATCAAGGTCGGAAGGAACTGGAGGTTCCGTCGCTCCGACCTACAGGCTTGGCTGGACAGGAATAGTCACGGCCCTGCCGCTTCGTGTCGCAAAGATTAGGAGCGCGGGGTGCAGTGACCGTGAACTGGGCAATGCGGATTGAACGAGACGAGGTGGCTGCATCAATACGGCGGTTCCGATACGACTCAGGGTCCGTACTAGCGTGGTCAGTTGTCACATGGCTCGTTCCCAACGTGGAGACTGGCCCAACCCTCGTTGAGAAATCAAAGCGGTGAAAAAAGCGGACTGGAGAGGGAAGTTGTGCGCTGCGAATTCCTGCACATCTCTGATACACATTTAGGCTACCAGCAGTACGGCCACCCTGAGCGATTCAACGACTTTGGCCGGGCTTTCCTATCGGTGGTTGACTATGCTGTCCAGAACCAGGTAGATTTCGTGGTGATCAGCGGCGACTTTTTTCACAAGTCGGCCATTGACCCGGCCACGCTGCTCCAGGCGGTGAATGGACTAGATAGACTGGAGCAGGCTGGTATTGCGGTTGTGGCGGTGGCTGGCAATCACGATCGTGCGCGCTACCGTGATCGCTTCTCCTGGCTCGACTACCTGGCCGAGCGGGGACACCTAGCCCTGTTGAGCCCCAGCTTCGAGGAGACCGGGATGCGACTGCTCCCCTGGGATGGGAATCAAGGAGCCTACGTGAACATTAGGGGCACACTGATCTACGGTGTTCCCTATCTGGGGGCGTCCATCCGCCCGGTACTGGCGGACTTGCCCAGAGCGTTAGCCGATCAGGACGAGGACGAGGTCGAGTTCACGGTGCTGATGGGGCACTTCGGTCTAGAGGGCGAGATGCCCGGAGTCCTAGGCGGGCTGTTACAAAATGAAATCGCGCCGCTGAGGGATTGCGTGGATTATCTGGCCTTAGGCCACTGGCACAAGCCCTTCGAGCGCGAGGGATGGATCTACAACCCTGGCTCCTTGGAAACCTGCGCCATGGATGAGTGTCGTTGGCAGGGTGGATTCTACCACGTGACCGTAGACTGTGAGTCCGACCCCAAGCATACGGCCAGGCACATCGAAAGCGACCGGCGACCTTTTCACCGCTTGCTGCTCGCTGTGGACGAGTACACGACGCCGCAAGCCCTCTACGATGGCCTGCGGGCACGGCTGGAGGCAGAGGAACCAATGATGAGATCGGGCGATCTGGCTCCCGTCGTTGAGGTCAGCCTGGAAGGCGTATTGCCCTTTGACCGCAGAACACTGGACATGGACTACGTGGAGGGGCTGATTCACGAGATTGTCTGCCCTCTGATAGCTCGTTTGAAGAACAACACCCGGCCAAGCGAGTTCGATATTCCTGTTGAAGAACGTCTCACCCGAACCGAGCTGGAGCACAGGGTCCTACGTGACTTGATCCTGCGGGACAGTCGCTATCGCGACCGGGCCGAGTCCTGGGCCAGCCTTATGACCGACGTCAAGACAATCGTGCTAGCGGACAGTCCGCCAGAGGCCATTGTAAGAACGATGCGCCAGCGCATTGTGGAAGCTAGCGAAGATTAGGCGATGTGGATCACTCAGGTCGAACTCAAGAACATCAAGAGCCACGCTGCCGCTGAGCCCATCCGGTTCGCGCCGGGCGTCAATGCCATTACCGGGCCCACAGGCGCCGGTAAGTCCACCATCTTGGAGGCCATCGGTTTCGCTCTCTTCGATGCACTGCCATATAAGCAGAAACAGTTCTTGCGGGAAGGAGAGAAGCGAGGCGATATTGCTATCAGCTTCGTAGACGCCTTGGATGAGCGAGAATACCAGGTCGTCAGATCGGTGGGCGGTGGCACACCCTATGTTTACGATCCCGAGGTCAAACGCAAAATAGCCACTGGCAAGCAGGATGTGATGGATTGGCTCAAAGAACACCTAGGGGTAGAACCTACGGCAGATCTGCGCGCTCTCTTCACCGACTCCGTGGGCGTGCCCCAGGGCCTGCTAACAGCCCCCTTCTTGGAGAATCGGAAGGCACGCAAGGCCAAGTTCGATCCGCTATTGCAGGTGGACGACTACGAGTTGGCGTGGGAGAAGCTGCGGGAGACTGGCAGCTATCTGCGTGAGCAATTGGCGGTTCAAGAACAGCATGTTGCCGAACTTCGTGCCGAACTGAAACGCCTGCCCCGGCTTGAGGAAGAAGCCGGAACACTACGGGACAAGATCGCTGCCGAGGATAAGAGACTGGACGCGATTGTGGCGCAGCTAAAGCAAGTGGTCGCTGAGAAACAAGCCCTGGATACGGTTCGGGTCCGAATTGAGGAACTGACCCACCAGTTGGAGGACCTGACCCGTCGCCTGGAAGGGCTGGACCGCCAGTTGTTGGATGCCGAAGCAGCGGTGCGGGAAGCCCGGGAAGCTCAGCGAAATGTCCAGGACACGGAAAGCGGGTATCGCACCTACGAGGCTGCCCAGGCTAAGCTGGTCGAGCTCGAGGACCAACGTCAGGAACGAGATAGGTTGAAAAACCAACAGACCAATGCAGAACGGGAACTAGCCCTAGTTGAGCAACGGATCCATCGGCTGGAGGAAACACTGGATACTATCACCCAAGCTCAGAAGCGTATGACAGAACTGGAGTCGCTGGCGGCCGAGCAAGGGGAACTCGAAGCTGATTTGAAAGATGCTGAGCGAGATGCTGAGCGGTGGGAGGAAACTCGGCAGCGAGTAGACGAAGAGCAAAGGAAACTGGAGAAGCTTGAATCGGAGTTGCGACGGGTACAGGGAGAACTGAAGATCCTCGATGGTCTCGAAGATGAGATAGGGAAGCTGGATAAACAGTGTCGTGGGCTAGAGGAAGAAGCAGCCATCCTTAAAGCGAACCACCACCAGATCAAAGATCAACGCCGACAGTTGAAAGAACGGCTTGCTCTGCTGGAACAGACGGAAACAGCCGAGTGTCCCGTTTGCCGCCGGACGCTGGAAGCCCACCAGGCTGAGGATCTGAGCGAGCACTATCGGGCTGAACTGAGCGCACTAGACAAGCAAGCGAAAGGGATTCGGCGCCGACTGCGGGAAAACGAGAAAGAACTGAAGACAGCCCAAGAGAGATTAGCCGAGCTACGGGGCCAGGCCCGGTCTCTGGCGCATCCAGGCCGGGAAGCTGAACTGGTCGAGGAGATCGAAGCCCAGGAGGGTGTGGTGAGGAAATGGCAAGAGGAAGAGGCTGCCCTGGCTGGGGCTTACGGCCAGGCCAGCAACCTGAGAGAGCAACTCAAGGAACTCGGAGACCCTCTAGGCGAATACGGCCGCCTGAAGATTGAAGCCAACAAGCGATCTGAAATTGAAACTGGGCTGGCACAAGCCCATGAAGATCGGGCGCTCCAAGAGGAGGCAAAGTCAGAGATAGAGGAGAAACTGCAAGCACACCTCAATCTGGACACCGAGATCACCGAACAGCGGGAAGCGATGGCAGCGAACCAGACCGACCACCGCCGCTATCTGGAACACCTGAAGATTGCTCAAGCTTTGCCTCAACTATCCACCAAGCTGGAGACACTGCAAACCGAGAAGGGCGTCGTCGAGACTCAGCAAGAGCAAGTCGGATCAGACTTGACCCACGCTAAAGCTGACTACGATGAACACAAGCATCAGCAGTTGATGGAAGAGCATCAAGCACTAACTCGCGAGCAAGGAGCACTGAACGAGCGACTGAGTCTGCAGCGGGAACGCCTGCGCGAGATCGAATCTGAGATCGCAGCTCTTCAGCAATTGCAGGTCGAGTTGAAGGAGGTCGAACGGGAACGGGATCTGTTGAACGAGCTATCCGAGTCGCTCGATTTCATCCGCAAGACCATCCGTGAAGCGGGTCCCTATGTCACGCGTGTTCTGGTGCAGACCATCTCGGCCGAGGCCGATCGTATCTTCGGCGACATCATGAACGACCACACCATGCGCCTGCTTTGGGGCGAGGACTACGCCATCGCCATTGAGCAACGGGGCAACGAGCGGGATTTCTCCCAGCTCTCCGGCGGCGAGAAGATGGCTGCTGCTTTGGCCGTGCGGCTGGCCCTGTTGCGCGAGATGTCGGACATCCGCGTAGCCTTTTTCGATGAACCCACTGCCCATCTGGATGACGAGCGTCGCGATAACCTGGCCACGCAAATCACACAGATCAAGGGCTTCCACCAACTTTTCGTCATTAGTCACGACGATACCTTTGAACGGGAAACGCACCACGCGGTGCGGGTGACCAAGGAGAACGGAGTCAGTCGGGTGGAGGTGGGCTGATGCTGCATCGGGATAAGATCATGGCCGGTCTGGAAGCCAAGCGCGACCGTTTCACCGAGTCCGAAAAGATCCGGCAGGAGGATCTGGACGTTCTGGTCCAAGCCCTCGAAGGTCTGGCGGTCTTGAGCCTGCCCGAGGTCGAATCGCGTCTGGCCGGCATCCAATGGCCTGGTGCCCGTCCCACAAGCGAGCATGAGCAATACAACGGCTTAGTCATTCCGTTCGCTGAAAGGTGGTCAAATCACCGCGAGGCCAGAGAGTGGGCACTGGAGCTACTGCAAGGTGTGCCCACGTTTGCCGTCGATGGCTCCCAGATCACACCCAGCAAGGACCTTTCCATCCCGGTAGGCGTGGTGCAGGTCGGCTGGTTTGAGAACCGCCACCAGACCCATGGAGCCTACGTCAAGGATATCGCTGTGGAGGTGTTAGCCCCCGATGAGTTGGCCGAGGAGGAAGGGGAAGAGAGCGGCTTTCCTGATTGGCGGGTCAACTGGCGGCGTTTCGAGATGGAAGTCGAACGGCTGGTGACCCATATGCAAAGCAACTCCGAGGCTCAACCGAGGCCTCTCTGCTTCTTCGATGGCTCCCTGGTGGTGTCTTTTGTGCAGCATATCCGTCCTGAGCGGCAGCGGTTGTACGTAGATGCGGTGGTACACTTGCTAGATACCTCGGAGCAGACGGGCATGCCTCTGATCGGGTATGTGGACACCTCGTATGCCAACGACCTCACTATAATGCTGGCCCATCTTTCAGGCCTTAGCCTGGGCAAACGCGTGAGCGACGCGGGGTTGCTGCGGCCGCGGATGGAGTGGGGCGACCGAACGCAGGTCTACATATGTGCCCGAGACGACGAGGTGCTGGACAAGTATTACGAGCGTGTTTGCTTCGTCTACCTCAAAACCACGAGGGACAATCCGCCAGCTCGTGTCGAATTCCCCCGCTGGCTGTACGAGGCGGGCGAACACCAGCGGGTGCTGGACCTGGTGCGGGCGGAGTGTGTGGTGGGGACTGGCTATCCCTACGCGCTGGAGACAGCCGACGCGGTAGCCGTGTTGACTATGCGGGACCGAGAGCGGTTCTATCGGTTGTTCCAGCGGTTCGCCGAACGAGAAGGGCTTCTGCTGCGGTTTTCGCGGAAAGCAGTGAGCAAGGAAGCGCGGCGGGTATAAGTCAACCGAGCGTTCAACAGGACGAGCCGCGATGAGATTAGTGAACATTGAAGCCAAGCAGTTCCGCTGTCTGAAATATGTCTCACTACCAATCCACAAGCTCACTGTTCTCATCGGCGAGAATGATTCAGGCAAGAGCTCAGTTCTTGACTTGTTGGAGATCGTTCTCAATGATCAGCGGCCAGACGAAAATGACTACTTTCGGGAGGGAGAGGGGCCACCTGCTGAGAGCATTGAAGTGATATTGACGTTCGAACTCCACGAACGAGATAAACAAGCAGCCGAACCGTTTGCCGCCAAAGATGGTAAGTTGTACCTGCGAAAGGTATTCTCAACTATCTCAAGCGAGACCTACCATAAAGGACAGAAGTTCATAGATGATAGGTTGTATCAAGACTTTAGAAAGATGACGGCAGCGCAGTTGGATGAAGTGCTTGAGGAACTGGACATTCAGTATGAGGGCCGCGTGAACAAAGAGAGACGACTCGAACTCATCGAGAGCCACAAACAGAAAGCTCCGACAACGGAAGACTGGATCGCAGCGCAAGCTGCCCAGCTACGAGATATCTTGCCAAGGTTCGAAAGGTATAGAGCAATTGATTATCAAAGTCCTGAGTCATTGGTGCTAAAGACTCTCCAAACAGTCTATGAGTCCGTGGTCTTTGAGAGGCAAGAAGATGAACAACAGCGTCCCATTGAGGCTTTGCGAGTGTTGAAAAGACAGATTGAAGTTGAGATCAATGAGAAAGTGAGCGAATTACTTACGTTTATTAAGCAGTACAATCCAAGAGTTTCCGGAATCAGCTTTGACCCAACCATTGACTTTTCGCGCGGGCTTAGGGCTGGTGAATTTCTCCTCAACGATGGTCGAGGGTTCCGGTACCTGTCGAAGACAGGTGATGGGACCAAACGGCGGATGTTCATGGCTACTATGGACTGGGACCGCCAGGTTCTGTCTGAGGAAGTCGCTCGAACGAGAGCTATCCTTAGAGGTTATGATGAGCCTGACGTCAATCTGCACTATGAGGCGCAGCGCACAATGTACAAAGTCATTTCGGATATCGTCAATCAGGAAGGTTCGCGCGTTCAAGCTATTATGTGCACCCATTCCTTAACGATGATAGACCGCGCCGCGGCCACCAGTATCAACCTTCTGAGCCTATCGGAAGATGGTTGCACGATTACCTCCTTTCTTCAAACGGATGGTGATCCTGAGATTGAGGAATTCTTGGATTTGCTGGCCACCGAACTGGGAATTACCAACACCATGATCTTCTACGAACGATGTTATGTTATCGTTGAAGGGCACACTGAAGAGAACGCTTTGCCAATATTCTATCGCAGGCTGTACCAGCGCAGCCTGATCGAAGACGGCATCAGGGTCATTAACATTGAAGGAAAGGGTGGGAGGAAAGGTCTGCTGAAGCTACTAGGCAAAAACAGAGAGAAGATCACCTTGTCTCTGCTAGATCGGGATAGCAGGGTCAGGGGAGAGCTTGAGGATGCTGGATTCAATCGAGAGCTACTAGAGGACCAGATTTTCTACATAGGAGACAGGGAATTTGAAGATGCTTTTACTAACGAGGTGTTGTGCACGTGCTTGTCAGATGTGTGGCCCAGAATCGACGGATCACCATGGACAACTGAGCATTTGCAGCCCCTACGAGAGAATGTAGAGAGGAAGTTCTCCGATGCGCTCCTCGGCTTAGTTTATCAAAACACAGAAACCGAGCGTGAGTGCAAGAAATCCGTATTAGGTGTCGAACTTGCAAAGCGCTGCCCTGTTCAGCAAATACCAGAACCTATTATTTGCTTGTTCGACAGAGCTCGTGAAATCGCGACAGCCACATAAGGAGGGCATGCATGATTCGCAAACCGGTAGTTTCGAGCAATATCCGTTCCATTGGGTACGACGACAATTCCCGAATACTGGAAATCGAGTTCCATGGCGGGGGGATCTATCAGTACTACTCTGTACCCCGGACTGTGTATGAGGGTCTTATGAGTGCACCTTCGCATGGGAAGTACTTCCATGCTAAAATCAAAAAAGTGTTTCAGTATAAAGGGATTGTTGAATGAGCGGAATACGTCTCGGCAAAATCATCAAATCTAACTCTCACACCGACTATATCTGCCAGGTCTACGCTCCCGGCGAGGTTGGACAGCCGCCAGCCCGCGAAGACTATGCCTTCGGCACATTCGTGCGGGTTGAGCTGGGCGGGGACCGCTGGCTCGTGGGCATCATCTATGACACCATGTTGTTCAACCCGGAGTTCGGCCGGCTGGGGCCCCGCCTTTCGCCGGAGCCAGAGTTAGCTGTCTTTTCCCCCGACTACCTCAACGAAAAAGCCACCCTAGTCGGCATCGCTGCCGTGGGGATGATAGCCGCAGCCGGCAACGTCGTCCAGGGAGTGCCTTCCTTGGCGGCCAGCACGGACGCCCTGGTCGAGCGGATGACCGATGACCAGATTCGGACTTTCCATCAAGGCCACCCCGCGGCCCAACTGGCCTACGCCCCGCTACTCCTGGGTCAAGGTTCACCGCTGGCCTTGTCCCTGCTGCAGGCAGTTGTTGCTCAACTAATGGTCCTTTTCCCCGACGAGGCAGTGTTGCTATCCGTGCTACAGGATGATCTGGCCTGGAAAGCCCAGATCGGCCCCCTAGGAGGTGCACGATGAGCGACCAACATCCCATTGGCCTTACGAAGGGCCCCGGCGAGACGCCCCATGAGTTCACGTTCGTCTCCCCTGACCGCGAGCAGGCCCTCAAGGTCGGCGAGTTCATCACCTACCAGGCCGAAGTGTACGGGCAGGAGCGAGGAGTCCTTAGCCGAGTCACCGATCGGCGGCCTCTGCGCCTCTACCCCGACGCCTTCCTGGCCGACCCCAACATCGACCCCGATGACGTGGCAGCTCTGATCGGGTATCACCAGCAAGAACATGAACTCTTCGAACTTACCGCCACCGTTATCGGCTACTACGACGAGGAACTGGGTGATTTTATCAATCCGCGTCTGCCACCCCGTACCGGCCGTCCCATCAATCTTGCCGGAGACGAAGCCCTGGCCCAAGTGCTGACTAAGAAACAAGTAGGTGAAGTAGGCGCAGCCTACATTGGCTCCCTGCTCACCCGCGAGAAAGACACAGTCCGCATCGCGCTCGATCTGAGGGCCATCACCAGTACTCATCTGGCCATCATCGCTAGCACCGGCGCCGGCAAGAGCTACCTCGCGGCAGTCCTCGTCGAAGAGATGATGAAACCGTTTAACCGGGCGGCTGTCCTCATAGTAGACCCCCACGGCGAATACGACACCCTGGCCGAGATGATGAATCACGAAGCGTTCGTCGAGCCGCTACCCGCTGATGCATTGCAACCGCCCTACCGTCCCGAGGTCAAGATCTTCAGGCCGGGCAACGTCAAGGTACGGGTGTCAGCACTAACCATCGGCGATCTATATTACCTACTGCCCAACCTATCCGAGCGTATGGAGTACCTGTTGCGTCGGGCGTGCCGCGACGTGCGCGAGTGGAGCAAGAAAGACAAGGGAGATCCAGAACGTTGGACGCGGGCCGAGCTACAGATTCGCTTGCGGCAGTTGGGGGAAGGAAGCGGAGAGGCGGATGACGAAGGCGACGACCGTTACGCCGGCACCGCTGATGCCCTCATCTGGCGACTGGAAAGCGTGCTGGATCACTCAGTCATTTTCGACGATTTCCAACATCTCGACCTGGCCGAACTCTTCCGCCCAGGACGCTGTTCGGTGTTGCAACTGAACGAAGTGGACGAGAGGGAGCAGCAGGTGATGGTTGCCACGCTGTTGCGCCGTCTTTTCCGGGCCCGGAGCCAGACCATCAAAAGGCAGGCAGGCGAGACGGACGAGCTATACCTCCCCTATCCAGCTTTTGTACTCATCGAGGAGGCTCATCGCTTCGCACCAGCCTCAGCCAACGTGGTCAGCACGGGCATCCTTAAGCAGGTGTTGGCCGAGGGCAGAAAATTCGGCGTGGCGGTAGGGCTCATCAGCCAGCGGCCGGGCAAATTGGATGGCGATGTCCTCTCCCAATGCAGTACACAGTTCATTATGCGCATTGTCAATCCGGTGGATCAGGCTCGCGTGGCCGAAAGTGTAGAGACGGTGGGACGGGAGCTGCTGCGAGAACTGCCGGCCCTAACCAAGGGCCAAGCCATCGTCGCCGGTGAGGCGGTCAACACACCAGTTCTCAGTCGGGTGCGAACCCGCCACACCCGGCACGGGGCGGAGACCAAAGATGCCCCGGCCGAGTGGATGAGCCATTTTGAGCCGCAGCAGCAAGTTGCCCGGGAGCGCGAAACCGCCTTGCCGGTCCAATCCCGACGCCATGGAAAGTCGAAGATGTTCAAGTAAAGGGCAAGAACGCAATGCCGATCTACCTTCTCGCCTATTCCCTGCAAAACACCGGCCAGCCGAGCATGGCCCACGCCCTCGCTCGCATCACTTGCCACTGGGGCCGGTGGCACCCATAAGTAGATTCAGAAGGCGATAAGGAAATCCCTTGCTGGTGCTAGGAATACTATCCATGTCGAGGACAACGCCGCTCAATGGGTGCTTGTCAGAAGCTTTGTGAAGAGAGTAGAGATGTTCGCCAATCATGGGATGAAGTACACCCTAGCAGACGGGCTTGGGGGAACAGACAACGGGAGCGCTGATGGTAGTGTGCCGCTCTGGATCCGCGGCGTTGCTCTACCCTTGATATCGTTGCAGCGCCTTGGTACAATGGTTCCAAATCCAAGATAGCAAAAGCTTGGTGGCTTGCACCTAACCATTGAGGCTAAGGTCCAGGGTGCGACAGAGGCCTGATACACATGCTCTGCCACAGCGGCTCGTCTGTTGGAACTGGCAGGCGAGCCCGTTGCACCTTGATTGAAATGTGCCCAAGTCCTCGGTGTCGTAGTGGGGTCGTACCGGGCAGGAAAGCTGCATGCCTTAGCGCTCATGGGGCCTGTGGGCGGTGAGCGCAGGACAACCTTGCCAGTGTCTTGACAATCCTCCTCGGGGCGTCAGCGATTGGCACCCGCTGCGTGAGCACTTTGGAAAGGGTGCAGTGCCAGAGCCTGGTGACATGCTGTACGGGAGGCGACATTGAGAGAGCCCGGAGGGATGGATACTGTCATCAGGGACATCCGAGAATTCCTCTCCATCGGCACGACTGGGTACGGCCCACTCCTCTTGCTTGTGGGACCGCAGGGCAGCGGAAAGACAGCCCTGCTCCACAGGTTAGCCGAGCAACACGGGTATCCGTGTCGGAATCTGAGCCTGGAACTGGCCTCGGCATTGTTAGGTGAATCTCGCGCTCACCTCTCTTCCTCCGTGCCGGAAGTGCTTCAGAGACTCGTGAGTACCTTAGGCACGTGGCCACTGCTTTTGGATGACATGGAGCTCTTGTTTGCCCCATTCCTTCACCTGGATGTCCTCCGCCTGCTGCGAGACCTGAGTCGGCTCGGGCCGCTCGTCGTCGCCTGGCCGGGAGAGTATCAGGGACAGAGACTGACGTATGCCCGGCCTGGCCATCCCGAATACCGAGAACACCGCTGCCGCGAAGCGTGGGCGGGCGTCAAGATCGTGCCACTAGGGAGGTGACCCTATGCGCTATAGTGATCTGGTGCAGTTTGAACCCGTCGAAGACGTAATCCAGCTCCGGCAAGCCAATGTCGCGAGCGAGGCTGGTAGCCTCGTGGCGACCTACGTCATATCAGCGCGTATGGCCGAGGTGCTCGTGAAGGTCATCATTCCGCACCTTCGTTTCGACCGACCCTATGACCACAAGGGCTTCCTGATCGTTGGCAACTATGGAACTGGTAAGTCCCACCTCATGTCCGTTCTATCCGCTGTGGCCCAATGGCCAGAGTTGCGGGAGCAGGTACGTCATCCTGAGGTAGCCGAGGCCATGGAGCCCATCGCGGGCCGCTTTCAAGTGCTGCGGATGGAAATAGGTGCAACTCAGATGCCGCTCCGCGACATCGTGTTGAAAGAACAGCTCGAGCCATTTCTGCGGGGCCTGGGCATCGAGGTTTCCTTTCCCTCACTAGAGGAGACATCCAACACAAAGGATCCTCTTTTGGAGGCGTTGGCGGTTTTCCAAGAACGCTACCCGCAGCAGGGCTTGCTGGTTCTTGTCGATGAACTGCTTGACTATCTGCGCGGTCGCAAGGAGCAGGAGTTGATTCTGGACCTGAGCTTCCTACGAGAGGTCGGAGAGGTCTGCCGGCTCGGGCGCTTCCGCTTCATCGCAGGTGTCCAGGAGGCACTTTTCGACAGCCCGCGTTTCCAGTTCGCCGCCGACGCCGTGCGCCGCGTGCGTGACCGTTTCGAGCAGGTACGCATCACCCGGGAAGATGTGGCTTACGTTGTGGCACAGCGACTGCTGCAGAAGACTGGCGAGCAGCAGGCGAGGATTCGGAGTCACCTGCAGCACTTCACCCCCTACTACGGTCAGATGGCCGAGAGACTGGATGAATTTGTCCGCCTTTTCCCCGTGCACCCGACGTACCTGGAGGTCTTCGAACGCATCACCTTTGCGGAGCAGAGGGTCGCACTAAGAGCTATCAGCCAGACGGTTCGGGGTCTGCTAGACAAGGAAGTGCCCGCCGACGCTCCAGGGATGATCTCCTACGACTCATACTGGCCCCTGCTGATCGGCGATCCGGCGTTCCGGACTTCGCCCGAGATCCGAGAGGTCATGCAGAAAAGCAAGGTGCTGAGTGACCGAGTTGCGCACGCCTACACCCGGCCCCAGTATCGCCCCCTAGCCGAGCGGCTGATCCGTGCCTTGAGCGTTCTCCGCCTGACCACTGCCGACATCTACGCTCCGATTGGGGCCACGCCAGAAGAACTGCGAGACGGGCTCGCTCTTTTCGACCCCAATCTGCCGGAGCGGGACGCTGCCTTCCTGCAGGATACCGTGGAGACGACTCTGCGGGAGATCATCCGCACTGTCAGCGGGCAGTTCATCTCCGTCAACCCTGACAACGGCCAGTACTACCTGGACCTCCAGAAAGACATTGACTACGACGCCAATATTGAGGAGCGAGCCGCAACGCTCGAGGCCGAACAGCTCAATCGCTACTACTTTGAAGCCTTGCGGGAGCTGTTGGGCAAGGAGGAAACCACGTATGTTACAGGGTACCGCATTTGGGAATATGAGGTACCCTGGCCGGAACGGCGCGTGACCCGCCCTGGCTATCTCTTCTTCGGCACACCCAGGGAGCGGTCCACGGCGCAGCCGCCTCGAGATTTCTACTTGTACCTGCTCCAACCCTTTGACACACCGAGTTTCAAAGATGAGCAGAGAGCAGATGAGGTTTTCTTCCGCCTGGCGGGGTGGGACGAAGAGTTTGAGCAGGCGTTGCGTGGGTATGCCGGCGCATGGGAAATGGGGTTGAGTTCCTCGGGGGTGTACCAACGGACGTACCGGGACAGGGCGGAGCGTGCGAAGCAGCAAGTGATTAAGTGGCTACGCACCCATCCCGACGCTCTGGTCGTCACCCATCAAGGCGAGAGTCGTCCACTTCTTCAATGGGAGCGCCACGGCATTGGGACGGGTCCGGACGCGCCCTTCCGGGAAGTAGTGGAGGGAGTAACAACGGGGTGCTTGGTCCCCTACTTCGATGAGACCTACCCTGAGTATCCGGCTTTCAGTGCCCTCCGCCAACCGATCACCAAGGAAAGCCGCCCCAAGATGGTGCAGGATGCGCTACGCTATGTCGCTGGGCGGCGTACGCGGAGCGGCGCGGCTTTGCTGGATGGCCTCAAGCTGCTCGATGGTGAGCGCGTCCGGCCTGAGCATTCGCCCTACGCTCGCCAGGTCCTGGAACTGCTCGGTGGGAAGAAGCCTGGAGAGGTGGCGAACCGGGATGAATTGATCGAGCCCTGGATGGACACCGAGCGGGTACGCCTCGTCAAGATGGAACCGGAGTACCTGATAGTCGTATTGATGACTCTCGTCTACGCAGGAGAGGTGGAGATTGCCTTGCCTGGACAGAGGATTGACGCCAGCTCACTGGAGGAAGCGGGTCAAATGCCGCTGGAAGATCTGCTCAACTTCCGCCACATTGCGCGTCCCAAGGAACTGCCCCTGGGGGCCTTGGTGGCCACCTTCGAATTGCTGGACCTCGCTCCAGGACTAATCCAGAACCCGACGACGCACGAGACGGCTGTGGAGGAACTGCAGAAGCAGGTGGCACTTGAATTGGAGCGGTTAGTGACCCTGCAAGAGCGAGTGCGCAATGGGCTATCCCTGTGGGGCGGACGAGTGGTGGAGGTAGCAGAACTAGACACGACGCGGGATCATTTGGACAGCTACAAGGGATTCTTGGATTCTCTGCGTGCCTTCAATACGCCTGGAAAACTGCGCAACTTCCCCCATACGGGTGGCGCCGTGCGAAAGCAACAGTCCCGAAAGAAGCTGGTGCGTGATATGAGCACACTGGCCGATCAGGTAGGAGATTTTCAACCGCTGACGGCCTATCTAAGAGAGGCTGTCTCCCTCCTGCCGGACGAGCACGCACTGGCGGTAGGCATTCGCAAGGCCCAGGACGAACATCTGGCCGTCCTGCGCGATCCACAAACCCGTCGGCAGCCAGGGACTCTGGGGCGCCTACGGCAAGAATTGGAACACTTGAAGCGGGAGTATGTGCAGGCGTATATGGATATGCACCGGCGAGCCCGCCTCGACAAAGACCAGGATCAGAGAAAAGTACAACTTACGCGGGACCCACGGCTCAAACGGCTACGCGCCCTTTCCAGCCAGGTAGGGATTCTGCCAGAGAACGCCCTCAATGAGATCGAATATGAGTTGGTAGAACTAGTTTCCTGCTGGATGTTGATCCCAAAAGATCTGGAGGACGAATCGCTCTGTCCACACTGCCATTTCCGCGCTGCGCAGGCCCCGATGCGCTCAGCAGAGGACGCAGTGGCCGCCGTGGATGACATATTGGACGTGCTCACTGAGAACTGGGTGCAGACGTTGCGCGCGAGTCTGGCCAGCCCGACGGCGCAAGAGAGTTTGGGGCTGATGCCTCCTGCCGATCGAGAGCGGCTGGAGGTGGTGCGGGATGGTGGCGATCTACCTGATCCGCTCGATGAAGCGTTCCTGCAGGCGTTGGCCCAGGCACTAGGCGGGCTCGAGCGTGTGACAGTCCCGTCAGAGGAGATCCTGATCGCACTGGCCGCATCGGGAACACCGTGTACTGTAGAGGAACTTCGTCGCCGATTCGACAAACTCCTGGAGCGGTTTACGAGGGGGAAGGATCCAGAGCGTGTTCGGATTGTCGTTGAGCGTGAGAGGTGAGTACTCCTAACCATCTAACACCCGGAGGGAGTTCATGCCCGACCAGCCTCGCCTGATCGCTGATGTGTCTCCAGAGACTGCGCAAGACCAGGCCGATCGGGAGGAATACCAGCAGCGCCTTCGCCAGTACCTGCAGGACGGTGACCTCCATCGCATCGATGGATTCCCCATCGCCAACGACGAGGCTATCCTGGCCCTCTCCGACCCACCCCACTACACTGCCTGTCCTAATCCGTTCCTCCCGGAGATTTTGGAGCGATGGCAGGAGGAGCGCCGTTGGCTTAGGGCCGAACTCGGCCTAGCGGATGACGCGAATTCGAGGCTGGTAAGCCGCGATTCGTATCACCGCGAGCCATTTGCGGCCGACGTCTCCGAGGGGAAAAACGACCCGATCTACAATGCCCACTCCTATCACACCAAGGTGCCCCACAAGGCGGTCATGCGCTACATACTCCATTACACTGACCCCGGCGACATCGTGTTCGACGGCTTCTGCGGCACGGGGATGACGGGGGTGGCCGCCCAAATTTGCGGCGACCAGAAGGCGGTGGAGAGCCTGGGCTACCGCGTACTCAAAGATGGCACCATCCTGGACGAAAAAGGCGGTCCCCCGTCCCGCCTTGGAGTGCGCAAGGCTGTGCTAGTGGATCTCTGCCCCGCTGCCACCTTCATCGCCTGCAACTATAATGCTCCGGTGGACGTGACTGCCTTCGGCAGGGAGGCGGAACGCATCCTAGAGGAGGTGAAACAAGAGTGCGGGTGGATGTACCAGACCTGGCATCCTGACTGCGGTGCCAGCAACCGAGTGAAGGGGAGGATCAACTACACCGTTTGGTCTGACGTCTTCGTCTGCCCTCAGTGTGGCGGAGAGCTGGTCTTCTGGGAGGTAGCGGTGGACAGGGAGGCGAGGAAGGTGCGAAAGGAGTTCCCATGTCCCCAGTGCGGCGCCATTCACACCAAACGCACCCTGGACCGCGCCTGGAAGACGGTCTACGACCGAGTGCTGAAGCAGCCGGTACACCGAGGCAAGCGGGTGCCAGTACTCATTATCTACAGCGTGGGGCGGAAGCGGCACGAGAAGGTGCCCGACGCCGAGGACCTGGCTCTCATTGGGCGTATCGAGGAGAGCGACATCCCTTACTGGTTCCCCACTGAACCAATGATGTTTAAGGGTGAGGAATGGGGCGACACATGGCGTGCCGGCTATCATGCAGATATAACTCACGTGCAGCACTTCTACACCTGGCGTAATCTGTGGGTGCTGGCGGCGCTTAATTCGCGATGCCACACCAAGCGGCTCGCCGTGGTTCTACAATCGATATGTGCCACACTCTGTTCGCGCCTTACCCGCTACAACCTGGGTCGGCGCGGAAATGGTCCCTTAACCGGCACGCTTTACGTGTCCTCCCTCAATGCGGAGTCCAATGCAATTAGGGCATTCGAGCGCAAGGTGAACAACTTTGCACATGCGTTTGCCACTCAGATAGACTCTTGTTGCGTAACTACCCACTCAGCAACTGCATTGCCACAAATGTCTAACGATACATTCGACTACGTTTTTGTTGACCCACCTTTTGGTGGCAATCTAATGTACTCTGAACTCAACTTTCTGTGGGAGGCCTGGCTGCGGGTGTTCACGAACAACGAGCTCGAGGCGGTGGTGAATAAGGCCCAGCGCAAGGGGCTGCCAGAATACCAGGGACTGATGGAGGCGTGCTTCGCCGAGTTCTACCGTATCCTCAAGCCAGGCCGCTGGATGACCGTAGAATTCCATAACTCTCAGAACCGGGTCTGGCACGCCATCCAGGAGGCCCTTCAGCGGGCCGGGTTCGTGGTTGCCGACGTGCGCACGCTGGACAAGCAGCAGAGCACATTCAAGCAGGTGACAGGTACGCGGGCCGTCAGGCAGGACCTTATCATCTCGGCCTACAAGCCCAATAGAGGGCTCGAGGAGCGGTTCCGCCTCAAGGCAGGCACCGAGAGTGGAGCCTGGGACTTTGTCCAGTATCATTTGGGCCGCCTGCCTATCCCCGCTCTCGAGGATAGCATGCTAGCGGTCCTGGCCGAGCGACAGGATTACTTCCTGTATGACCGGATGATTGCGTTTCATGTCCAACGGGGAGTCTCTGTGCCCCTGAGCGCTGCTGAATTCTACGCGGGGCTAAAGGAGCGCTTCTCCGAGCGGGAGGGGATGTTCTTCCTCCCTGAGCAAGCGGCCGAGTACGACCGGCGGCGGCTCCAAGCTGAGGAACTGGTCCAACTCCCTCTCATCGTGACCGACGAGAAGAGCGCTATCCGGTGGCTGCGGATCGAGTTGGGGCAGGAGCCTCGCACCCTGGGCGATCTCCAGCCCCTCTTTATGCGCGAGGCTCAACGAGCCTGGGAGAAGAATGAGAAGCCACTGGAACTGCGCCAACTGCTGGAGGAGAACTTCCTGGAAGACGAGCAGGGCCGTTGGTACTCTCCCGATCCCAACAAGTCCCAGGACCTAGAGAAGCTACGGGAGAGGGCGTTGCTGCGAGAGTTTCGCCACTACGCGGGGGGTGGAGGCGCGCTGAGGCTGTTCCGCAAGGAGGCGGTGCTGGCCGGCTTCCGTCGAGCCTGGCGGGATAGAGACTACGCCACAATCGTCCACGTCGCCCGCCGCCTGCCCCTGAGGGCGTTGCAGGAGGATCCAGCCGTCTTGATGTACTATGACAATGCGATGGGGAAGATAGAATGAACTCACCCTTGCAGAAGCTGGTGCCCCCCTTGTCGGCCTATGAGGTGGTCGTGTCAGAATCCCAGGTCGCCGTACCGCAGTGGCTGGAGCAAGAGCAATGAGCATTGACTCTTGGCCTGCTGCGATCCTTCAGCGGTTAGCCTTGGATTCGGATGCTCTTCTCATCCTGGCGCTTGACCCCGACGACCTCCTGTTGGAGGAGCCGGTGCTGATGGCTCTGCGAGAGATGGGGGTGGGGTTGCTGAACCTGGACCCTCGGGATCCCATCGCTTTCCGGTATGCTTACGAGGCCGACTACCGCAGGCGATGGCATGCGGGGGAGTGCCCTCGCCTCGTAGTGCGCCTTCGCGGCACCGACCCCAATGGCTTTCCCTACGACCTCCTGGCCCGGGCTGGCGGTCAGCAGAACGTCCGGTCCCTATCGCTACCTGATTTCTTCCCAGGATTGGCCTACCCTGTGCTCCAGGAACTTGGCCGCCACGACCGCCGCGCGCTGGGTCGGCTCCATGCCCACTATAATATCCGACCACCAGACTATCGCCTCGGGCCACAGCGGACCCGTCGGTACCTCCTGGAAGGCGTATACGAGGTCACCCCTCAGATGGTACGCACCCCCACCGACCTGGTGCGCTACCTTCTGAGGCGGCACCGGCAGGGGCAACGACCACCCCCTTCGCTGGACGCCGTACTCCTAGAGTGGTGGTGGCAAGAACCCAACCTGGCTGCCCTCCCCCTGGAGGATCTACTGCAAGATGCCTCCGCCCTGTACCGCCACCTGGAGGTCGGCTGGCCCCAGTACCTGATTCAACAGGGATTGCCGCTACTGCGGGAGGACGGACACGTCCGTGACATTGCGCTGACGGCCGCGTTCGACGATCGGGAGGTGCAGGCCCATGTGGGGACGCTGTTCCTGGACGGCCAGCTGCGCCCGGCTCGACTGCGAGAGCCTGCGGAGGTCTACGGGTGGATGCAGGCTGGTGTCGTCTTTGACAAAGTTGCCTACCGGGCCGAGCGTTTGCGACGGTTGCTGGACCATCTGGAAGAATCTCTTCCCGATGAGAGGGATGACCACCATGCCTGGCTTTCCTTCGCCCCACGTTGGGCCGAGGCCCTCCGGCTTCGAGGCGAAGTGGATCTTGCCCCAGAGAAGGCAGAGGGGTTTGGTGTCCTTCACGACCGCCTGGAGGACCGCTTTGGAGCCTGGCTGAAGTCATGGTATGCTACTGTTTGCACCGTGTCCCCCATCCCCACGCCGGTAGTGAGCCATCAGGTGGGGGAGGCCCTGGCCTACCGGCTGCGTCAGGGCGAAGCGAAGCGCTTGGCCCTCCTGGTGCTCGATGGGCTGGCATGGGACCAGTGGCTTGTGCTGCGGCAGGCACTGGAGCTGGAACCGCTGGAGGAGAGCGGGCTATTCGCCTGGGTTCCCACCCTAACCAGCATCGGCCGCCAGGCCCTCTTCGCCGGGCAGTCGCCGTACACCTTCGCCGACACATGGAAGCGCACCGACGCTGACGAACGACGCTGGCGGGCCTTCTGGCAGAGGCAAGGATTATTATCCCCGGCCACTGCTTATGCCTGTGACCCCCAAGAGACAGAGCTGGAGACGCTGCTTGCCGACCGCCGGGTGCGGGTACTAGGGGTGGTGATGACGGCAGTGGATCAGATTATGCACGGCGTGCAGACGGGAACAACCGGGCTCCAGCAGCAGGTCCGGCAGTGGGCTGGAGGGGGAGACCTTGCGCGGTTGCTCGATACCCTGCGAGGCGCAGGCTTCGCCTGCTGGCTCACCTCCGATCATGGCAACATCGAGGCAAGCGGCATCGGCGTCCCCAGGGAGGGCATCCTGGTTGAGAAGCGAGGACAGCGGGTACGAATCTACCAGAGCGAGGACTTCCGGCAGCGAGCCCACCTCCAAGTGTCCCAGGCGGTGGCCTGGACCCCCGAGGGATTGCCGGACGGCGTGCATGTGTTGTTGGCCCCGGGGCGTAGAGCATTCCTGCCTTCGAGCGAGGCGGCCGTCTGCCACGGCGGCATCGCCCTGGAGGAGGTGGTGGTGCCTTTTGTGCGCTTATGAGGAACAACCCATAGGACGGGAAGAATGGCTATAGAATCAATAGGTTTCCACCAGACAATCCGTTGGGACTGGCTGGAGGCAACAGCACAACTCGCCCAAGAGAGCCTGGACACTTCTTTCCTCAACCGCCAACTGCACAACTACCTGGCGCCGGAGTCCAAGGGGGCGCAGACACGCCGCAAACGGATCAACGTACTGACACGGATATGGGCTCGTGTGTCCAAAGGCCATGATCATTTGCGAGACGAAGCGTTGGCCCTATGGAAGGCCGGCTCTCCTGAGGATCACTTGTGGCTACATTGGGGGCTGGCCCTGCTGGCCTACCCGTTCTTTCGGGACGTGGCCGCCACTGTGGGACGCTTGAGCTGGCTGCAAGAAGAGCTTGCTCAGGCAGAAGTATTCAGAGCTATCGTCGCCCGGTGGGGGGAGCGAGCCACTCTCGAGCATGGCGTTCGCCGTATTCTCTACTCGCTGAATGATTGGGGGGTATTGGTGCGCCTGGACCAAAGACGTGGCAGGTACAAGGCTGCCAACAAGCGCAGAGCCAAGACTCCGGAGGTGGCGCTATGGATCCTGGAGGCTGCACTGCGAGCCCATACTGCCGAGGCGCTCCCTCTTCACGATTTGCTGCGCCTACCGGAGCTGTTCCCCTTCGTACTGAGCGCGGGCTCCGACGAGATCCACGGCTCGCCTCGGTTCCTGGTCCTACAGGAAGGGGGTAACAGAGAGATGGTGATGGTGAAACGCGAAGCGAGGTAGTGACATTCGACTTGTAAGTTGACAAATCCCGTCCGTCGCGCAAGATACACCTTTTGCGAGCTGGTCTTGAAGATGGAATTCATCAATTGGCTTCTATAAGCTCTTCATGGAAGCTCGTGATTCAAGAGTCCGCATGCCATGGTCTGACCAAGTAGGCCCAAGTCCTTGGCTGTTTTTCCGGCATTTCGTACGAGAATCCTATAGACGCTCTTTCGCTGTTACCATGGCGGTGTGTCACAGCCCCGGGTCTTCTCCCGTTCATGTCCCAGCATGAGTGGAATCCCCTATTCTCAAATACACTCAGGGACAGGCCATGCAGGAACGAGGTGCCGCCCCACTCCACCTACTTTGGCCATCAGCAGCTTCCTCCTGATGGCACTCCAACCAAGTTGTCAAACTGCTATTGCCCTCCATTTTCGGGGATCTACGAGCGTCTAGAGGCTCAAGCGCGGCCAGAAGCGCACGCGACAATTCTAGTTCAATGTCCTTCGCTGTTTCACAGGGCCCACAAGGTGCCGAGCACAGCTTGTCCTCTTACGCAGGACGTGAAAGACTGTTGTCACCTACTAGTGCTTACATCTCTCCACAGGCAGGATTGTACTGCTTCCTGATCTCGTTCGCTATCTTTTGTGGGTCGCTGCGAAAGGCTGTGTAGTAAGCCGAGTAGGTGATCGTAGTCTTGCAATTCGTCTTCCAGCAATCCTCCGATCAGGGGTCTGGACCCGCTCTTTCACGCTCGCCGACTCGCCCACGTCGATCAGATAGTACTTACCCTCCCTCTTGCAATGAATGGCATACACGCCGGATTTGTCTTGCAAACTATCGGTAGAGATGTAGGGTCCGTCAAATGCATATCGGCCAAGCCTGATAGTCATTCTTGCCTCCGTCAAACAGTTGCCGAGGAGGTCTGTGTGCTCCCTCATGGTCAGACGCAGATCGGTTGTGCGACGAATTCCTCTACTCCTATTGCGTCGCTGTGGCCTTCGCCGCTCTTGAGGTCCGGATCGAGGAATAAGCTCTGAGAACCGCTGGGTCTTGGCACCGACATCCACAGAGGACCGACTTTGTAGGTTGCCGAATTCGAAATAGAGATACCTTCAGAGCGTCCATGTAGAGAACTGTCTGGAGACGATTAGCTCGAAATGCCCTATCCCTTTCTTTGATTATTTCGGCTGACAGCAGTGTACCAGTGAGACCTGACACGAAGGAGATAGAGGGAGACGGTTCCGTCTCAATGGTTCCGGTCCGTTCGGCACAGCTACGGCGTGGATACAAACAGCCAAGACATGCCGCTCGCGAGAAGTCATCGTGTCTTGATATCTGAATAACGGAAGCTTCAGTTCCTCCAGACAAAATCACACGCGGAAATTCATTCTGAACCTCCCACCGACTTTCATCACGATCGACGCCTACGATAGCTAGGTCTAGAGAACCCTTCTTCAAGTGGTCCCGATATCTCTGGAATTCCATCTGAAATGTCTCTACTTCGAACACATCCTCAACAAATGTGCGCAGAACATCAACCTTGGCTCGACGTCGGATTGCATCATTGGCAGTTGTGAGAAGATACCGATTAAGATTAGAGATTTCCACCTCTTGCGGCTCAATGACTACAAGTTTGCCGGTGACACCGGGGACGGCGCGAAGAGAATATGCAAGGGACGAATTTATTGCGCCTGCGCTTATGAGGTGAACCGTTCCGAGGGGTATAGACTTCGGCAGAGGAGGGTTAGCGTTTGCGCTGCCGGCAAATCCGTAGTCGAACGCAGAGAATATCAATGAGCCACTCGGGCGAACATCTAGCTGATTACAGCCGCTCACCTTTCTGAATACCGTCTTGAATACCTCGGCCACACCCAAAGAGGCTGCTGCGTGAGCCCCGATAGGATTCTGAAGCTCGCTAGTCCACGACAGTTGATTTCCTTCTGTACTCAGGTACGCCATCCAACCATCAGAGTTAATTATCACCGTACTTCCGGACCCCACGGATGCTGAACCGATACTTAGAACCACATCGTAGGGTGCCGTTAGTCTAGTTGGTGCTCGTACTTCGATGGCTGGGTAAACGTTCACAGGCAATTCGAGTAGGTTGTCGAGGAGTTTGGTCTTGCATGCTGCAGGAGAGTCAATCACCGTATCGATGTCTCGTGGCATCACAATATCAAGGTGAGAACAAAATCGACAGAGTTGATTGACTGCCATAAGAGCCATGTGCTGGCCATTGGGGGTGCGCAGAAGAAGCTGGTTGCCCGTGACGGCCACTCTGGCTGTCTCGAGGCGGGAGGGGATGCTGGTCCTCTCTAAGCCGCGGATGGAGTATTGCGCTAAAAGGACGGTGCGACTGAAAAACTGGATGTGCTCCTCACCAGACCATTGGGTGCGTGCACTTTCGATCATACTGTGTCTACCTCGTCCACCACAACGAATCGCCTTTCAATCTCTGAGGGATCGAGCCTGCGCCATCTTCCACATCGCACATGTTCCACCACGAAACAACGGGCCAGGTCCATGATGCCTTCGCTGCAGAAGTATGGCACAACGATTGAGATGAAGCCGGGCTTGTGCGTGATAGGGTATATATCGTCGGTTGCTGAATGGAATGCATCTCCCGGATGACTATGCACTTGCACGAAGAGAAACTCTTCCCTCATCGCAAGCAAGTGGTGGACCCTTGCCGTCTCCCTGAGTGGGATCTCTATGGTTACAAAACTAGTACGCTGTTCCGGGCAGATACATGACGAGATATGAGCCTTGTTGTGACCAACTAGTTTTCCGCTCCAAAAGACCATGCACTCCTGCCCTCTCGTGGCGAAGGCTGCGATGTGTTGGGCCGTCTTTTCTAGAATGGTCCGAGGAACACGTATTTGGGAGATATACGTTGGTTTAATTCGAGCTTCGATCTGTTCCATTGTCCGGGTCCGAATGCTTCAATGACTCATGTGATGCTATGGGGGCAGTCAGTTACGTGTAGCAGCTGCCCCCAAAACTCTTCACCCAGCCCTGGTCTGAACATTGAGAACCAACTCCGCGCCGTCCGGAATCTCATAGTCGGCCAAGGACTTAGTTGGATCGTCCAGATTGCGGTCACCATAGACGAGGTAGTATGTAGCGTTCGGCGGTGGTTCAATACCGAAGGCCTTAAGGGCATCCTTTATCACCTTTCGGATTTTGGTGTGAACGTTGTACTCCCGCGTGATACTTTCGCCCGCGTGCGTTATGGTGACAGAGATGCGATTCTTCTCGCGACCTGGGACTTTCGCGTCGGTTGCTCCGCTACCCGCGGCTACCACTTTGATCACCTCCCTTCTAGATTCAAATTCACCCCTCTGCCTTTCCAGGCGCAGCGTGTTTCATCTCTGCAAGGTTGTTGCTCAAATTATACACGATCTGATCTTGTGTGTCAAGTGTTCAACAAAGTCTTGCCCATGAAACAAATCTATGCTATAATAGCTAGGGGTTCGAGTTTGATCTCCGGAGGAGGAAGAATGGAAACAGGGTTGAAACTCGATGAACTTGCGCGGCTAGTAAGGCAGAAGCGCGAGGAGGAAAAACTAAGCTTACGGAGTGCTGCTAAGCAGTGCGGGGTTAGCCCTGCGACCTTGTCACGAATTGAAGCGGCTCGTGGTACCCCTGACACGGAGACATTGGTTGCGGTGACCAATTGGTTGGGCGCCACCCTGGATCGATTTCTTGCCCTGGCCAATTCTGCGCCTGCTCACGAGGTGAAACACGGCCGAGGGGAGAAGACCCCCGATATCATCGAGGCCCATTTGCGGGCGGATCCAAAGCTCAGCCCAGAGACAGTCAAAGCTCTCGCCAACATGTTTCGGGCACTGTATAAAGAGACAAAGGATCTGAGCAAGCCTGGTACGGATTAGATGGAAGAGCAGGTCGTAATGAACCGGTTCGTACGTTGGGCGCAGATTTGCGCGAGAAATATCAGGACAAAGGCAGGCCTAGCCCCCTATGAGCCACTCGATCCCCGTAGGCTGGCCACAGGACTTGGAATAGATGTGATCTACCCCGGTGATATCCCTGGTTTGTCGTCCGAGGACCTAGCCCAGCTACTCGTCGTTGATCCCCATTCTTGGTCTGGGGGTAGCCTGACTTGCCCTGATGGGACCACGATCGTGGTATTGAACCCAACACACAGCAACGCACGAAACAACGTGACTCTTATGGAAGAAATATGCCACGTAATCCTTGCACACAGGCCAAGCGAGATCGTAGTGTGCGATGGGACCGGCATCGCTTTTCGGGACTTCAAGAAGTCACAAGAGAAGCAGGCGTACAGTGTTGCAGCAGCAGCGCTTCTACCTATGGAGGTGCTACAGTTGGCGATAGGGAACCGACGCAGTGCGCAGAGTATTGGCAAGGAATACGGCACGAGCTCAGATCTGGTCGAGTTCCGGCTCAAAGTTTGCCGACTATGGTCCCCATATCGGTCATATGCACGTCCGTAAGGCCTTGGTTCCCACCCGAGGGTGGTACGATTGTGAAGTAGGCATGGACGGAGACGCAAAACCTGTCGCCCCCTACCCTGGGTGACGAGCGTCTTGTTCTGTTGGAGATCTCTCCAAGTGGTCTTGTTTCCTCGTTTCTCGGCTAGCCATCTGCACATAGCCGCCTGTCTACTCCCCCTATTCCCCTCAAAAAATCAAGGGGTTCCACAAGATACTCGAGGCCTGTAAGTCATTATGGTCGTCAGAACCGAAAGCGGAAGTCTATGTATATACAATGCTTCTGTCGACTGCGGAGCCCCAGGTATGTACTATTGGAGCGTCACCATCGGTCTGAGTGCGTAGCAAGTAGATGTGATTCTTTGGATACCCGGCAAGTGGACTAGCCTGTTGGGCACTATTATGCAAAGCGGGAGAGAAAAGCCGCTTCGCAGTGAATGGGGGTGGAGGGGGCTACTTCTTCTGTTGCCAGCAAGCGGTGAGAAATGATTTAGCTCGCGAAGGCGAATCCCTGACTCAGTAGCGTGTTCAGCAATTCCGCATTGATCACAGCGTGATCCTCATAGTTGGTGTTCATCAGCACATGCACTTCACGGGCCCTGTTAGCAAGGTTCCCGATCTTGGGCACCCATTCCTTCATCTCTTCTTCACTGTAGAGATACTTGGTTCGCTCGTGGACGGTGACTCCCCTCTTCTCCCACGTCTCTTGCCTGCGCCCGTGGAAGCGAACATACGACAGCTCTGGATCGGTCACCTCCGCAATAGGGGGAACGCTCGACTTGTACCCCTGAGGTTCATCGACACAGACGTAACTGATGCCGTAGTTCTCCAAGAAGCTCAGGGTATCCTCTCTGTTCTCTTCGTTCATCCATAGGTTATTGCGGAACTCCACCGCCATCTTGTAGTCGCCAAGTCCTTCCCTGCACCAGATGATGTGAGCCAGCGACTGTCGTCCAGGGCAGAACCACCTGGGGAACTGGAAGAGAATAGGTCCTAACTTCCCGTTGTCATGCAGGAGTCTGAGGGCTTTGACATAGCGAGCCATGATCTCCTCGGCAGCCTCTTGGGATACATGATTGAGATAGATCCGCTGCTTGGACCTAGCTTCCTCATCCAATTCTCTATAGATGTCTTTGGGGAGGCTACGTGGCTTGGTGGGGTGTCGAGTGAGAAGGCTGTACATCTTGATGTCAAAGACGAAGTCATCGGGGGTGCGTTCATTCCAATAGAAGGCGTTGCGTTCCGAGGGTAGAGCGTAGTAGGTGCTGTTCACCTCCACCAGATCGGGGAATCGAGAGGCATAGTATCTCAATCTCCCCTCGGCATCGTCAACTCCGGGAGGATAGAACTTGCCACTTTCGAGAAGGCTCTTGTCAGTCCAGGAACTCAGTCCTATGCGGATTCTTCCCATGTCCCTCCTCCAACTCTGGGAACGGACCTGGCTTTCCTGCGTTGGACTCGCCGTAGGCGATCCTCGAGCTCTGCCAGGCGTCGCTCCCTCCACCAGAGGGGCCGGATAGGAGAGGAGGATTCGACCAGATCGATCGCTCTCACCACCAGATCCTCGGCTCTGCCGAAGTCTTTCGCCCGGTGCTCGTAGAACTTGGCCAACTCCACAAAGGGGTAGAGTCTTCCCTGGTTCTCCCTGATGGCCTGGTGCCACAGATCGATTGCGTGTTCCCATCTTGCTTGTCGCTTGTAGTGGAAGGAGAGATGAAAGATGGTTCGCTCCCTCAGGGTGTCGGAGAGATCGGCATCCAGCGCAGTGCGTAGCGCATGTTCCGCTCGTTCACTCATCCCTAGATGGAGATATAGCCTGCCGAGGCTGTAGAGATCCTCCCCGTACTCCACTCCATTCTTGAGTGGCTCCTCAAAGACCCGCCCCGCCAATGCAGTGAGTGCCGCCAGAGAGAGGACGTCTTGAGCGTTGTGGTAGAAGACTTCCCGCAATGGACCGACACGACCGTATCTGAGGTAGTCGAAGTAGATCTGGGGAACCAGGTAGCTGGGCACATCGCCCTGACGTTCCAGCCCCAGGATCTCCCGTTCCAGGCAAGATAGGCCGCAGCTCTCCAGGCGCAGACGCCACAGGCGACGGGCAGTGAAAAGGAGATCAAGGTGGGGTACACCCGAGAGAGGGAAGCGCCGCCGGGACATGATGAACCGGGTCTCCAGAACCGGCACGTCGAACGCCTTTCCGTTGAAGGAGACAATGCCCGAGAGCGGTTCTACTATCTCCTCCACAATCGCAACGAGGGCGCGTTCCTCTGAATAATCTCGCATAAAGACCTGGCGGATATGGAAATCCCGTCCCTCGAACCACCCGATGCCCACCAAGAAGGCGTACGTCCCCACACCGCCAGCGAGCCCTGTTGTCTCTACATCAAGGAAGGCAGACCTGTCCAACTGCAGATTCCTCAGGTCAGGGTCACGCCCGATCCCCGCGATGGTCTCCGGACTGTGATTCAAGGCAGTGGCGATCTCGATCTGTCCGTGACGGTAACCTTGGCGGTAGACTTGATCCACAACAACGCAAGGTCCGTACTCGGTCTCGACAAGCTGGCCACCGACTACCTCTTCCACTGCCCTGGAAGGCTTTCTCGGTCGCCGCTCGAGACCTCTAGTTCCCAGCCGGAGCCCTAATCGTTCGAGCTGCTGACGAATATCCTCCACCCTTACTTGCTCCCCTCGATCATCTAGCCTTCCTGGCTTCCCCTATCGGACGCAGCGCATTCCTCTTTCCGTAGGGGCCTATCTCTCCCACCGGCCCCACGCAGGAGGGACACCCCTGGGCACAGCCGCAATCCCTCACCAACCGCTCCGCTGTCTCCAGAAGCTGGTCATGAATGCGGTAGAGCTTCTCGGCGAACCCGATGCCTGCCGGTACCTTATCGTAGATGAAGATGGTGGCTTCGCCCGTATGGGGAGAGCGCACTTCCGGCTTCACGCCTATATCCCTCGGGTCGCACATGAGGAACAGAGGAGCCACATTGACCAGCACGTTGGAGAGACCTACCAGCCCGCTCTCCAGGTCGGCACGGGTCAACAATCTAGTCACTCTCTCAGGGAAGCTCAGCCAATAGGCCGTGGTCTGCATCTCCTGTTCTGGAAGACGTATATCTCCCCAGCCAACGTTCTCATGGGTCCATAGCTTTATCTTCTTGTAGATGGTGGGCAGGGTGGAGACGAGGACTTCTCCGTGGGCCTTGCTACAGCGATTGGACTTCTCCGATTCAAACTGGTCTATCACTCTCACCTGCACCGCCAGGTTAGCATCGGTGTAGTAGTCCACCTCAACCTTTGTGGCATAGGCCTTCTTGCCTTCCCAATCGAGTTGCTCGATCTGATACTGCTCTCCCTCGTGGATGTAGATGGCCTCCTCGTGCACCATGGTGGGGGCGCTGAAGCTATCTATCTCGCCGATGACACGCGGTTCAACCTCTGTGGTGTCGATGATCACCACGTTATCCCTGGCTGCCGTGCGCAGGCTGATCTCGTCCGCTGGGTATGACTCCGTGCTCCAGTGGTAGGCCCCCTCCACCTTGTGGAGGATACCTTGCTCCTCCAAGAAGTCGAGTATCTGATCGATGGACTGTCCGCCGTACTGCTCACCTTCCCTAAATGGGAGTTCGAAAGCGGCGCACTTGATGTGGCTGATCAAAATGAGCAAGTTGTCTGGATTGATGAGAGCATGTTCAGGGGACTGGGAGAAGAAGTAGTCTGGATGGGTGACTATGAACTGATCCAGAGGAGCAGAGCTTGCCACCAGAACGGCACAGGAGACATCCGCCCGTCTACCAGCCCGCCCCGCCTGTTGCCAGGTGCTGGTTATCGTCCCTGGATACCCGGTGATGACGCAGGCGTCCAGTTGACCGATGTCGATGCCCAGCTCAAGGGCATTCGTGGCCACCACGCCGCGCACCTCTCCATCACGAAGCCCCCTCTCGATCTCCCGGCGCTGCTTGGGAAGATACCCGCCGCGATAGCCCCTTACTTTTTCCTCATCTCTGCCGTTGAACTTCATATCTTCTTTGAGGTAAGAAAGGAGGATCTCCACCGTCTTTCGAGTGCGAGCGAAGACGATGGTCTGGATGTCGTTCAAGAGGAAGTCCTTGGCCAGGGACCGAGCCTCATGGACCGAGGAGCGCCGAATACCCAACTCCTTGTTCACCACGGGGGGATTGTAGAAGACGAAGTGTTTGCTCCCTTTGGGCGAGCCATCGGTGTCGATGAGGAGTACGTCCTCCTCTATAAGTCTTGTGGCCAACTCCTCCGGATTGGCGATGGTGGCCGAGGAGAGGATGAAGATAGGTTTTGTGCCGTACCAGCTGCAGATCCGTTTGAGTCTGCGGATAACGTTAGCCAGGTGGCTCCCGAAGACCCCGCGGTATTGATGAACCTCATCTATCACCACATATTTCAGATTCTCGAAGAGTTTCACCCACTTGGTGTGGTGAGGGAGGATGCCGGTATGCAGCATGTCTGGGTTGGTGATCACGATATGTCCTGCCGCACGGATGGCTTTTCTGGCATTGACTGGCGTATCCCCGTCGTAGGTGTAGGTCTTGATATCGACATCCAGAGCGGTGATTAAGCCGTGGAGTTCGTCCAGTTGATCCTGGGAGAGGGCCTTGGTGGGGAAGAGGTAGATGGCCCGGGAATGGGGATCCTCGAGGAGGGAATTGAGGACCGGGATGTTGTAGCAGAGCGTCTTCCCGGAGGCGGTGGGAGTGACTACGATGAAACTCTTTTCCCTTTGGGCGGCGTCGATGGCTAGGGCCTGGTGGGTGAAGAGTCGCTCGATGCCTCGCGATCTGAGAACATCGATGAGACGAGGATCAACGCTGGGTGGGAAGTTCGCGAAAGATCCCTCTGTGGAAGGGGTGACCTTCCAGGCGGTGACTCGTTCGGCGAGCTCGGGAGCGGTCCTCATCTGGGTGAGGAGTTGACTTAGGTTCATGGTTGGTATACAACTCAATAGAACTAATGTTCAGTATAGCATGGATGCTGACTGTAGTCAAGGGAGCGAGTTGAGTCGAAGGGTCTCATGAACCGTGGTCACAAGAATCACCGCCGTCTGGAGGCTGCTTGTTCCACCAGACGTCTCTTGACACCGAGGGTTCTGTCCTTTTCTGAGGATACAACGTGGAAGAGATCAGTTCTAACCGGTCAAAACTGCCCTGCCCCGATGTTGATACGCAAACCCGAGGCATCGCTGCTGTGAAAGCCTTCGAAAGGAGGGATCCTGAGTGGATGTGCCTTGCCACGGGTGAAACCCAATCCCGCGCCAACCCTTCCTCCCACTGGTACATGGATATCGCCCGGCCTGTTGCTCTACCCATTCTCGGCGAAACCACACGGGCTTCTGCTGGCTTATGCTATGCCAAACCTAGTATTGCACGCCTTTTCGTCGCCCTATCAGTGAGAGGTCTGGTAAGTGGTACACTGCATCCTAGTAGGTGAGAGGCGGGAAGGGAGAGCAAATGCCTACGTCCAACGCAGAAAGGAGGTCAATGACAGCCTATTACACAAAGAAAGACCCCAGTATCTACCACGTCTGCAAGAACTGCAAAGAAGGAAACAACATCGAGAAAGGCAAGCTAGTTCCAGGAAGAGCGCCTGGAGCAAAGCTATGTAAACGATGCGCCGACTTGCAACGCGAAGGTGAGTGCGCCCCTGGAACACCGACGCCAGCCGGTTAGGGAGGTGGCTCTCCACCTCTCCCTCCGCCTCTCTGATGGCTTGTGCTATACCAAGTGGCGTATTCCTTCGATTCTTCCAACATAAGGACCCCTTCCGAGGAGAGAAGGGGTTTCTTGGTCATTGTCGCTAGTGAACACGCTGTTGCGGCGCTTTCAAGTCATAGTAAGCCTGATGTGCTGTATGAGCGCTTCCTCTGCAAGAAGAGCGTCCTCTCGCAGGGTTGGTCCCACCCTTCTGGGGCGCACTGGCCAAGGGGCTTTCGCAGAACCAGGCCGGAGCCACCCAACTCCATGAGCGCGTAGTGCTGCTGTATCTCGAATCCCGTTAGGAACCAGAATGGCTATTCTGTGCGAAAAAGTGCGGTAGCGCCGGGCTTGGGCCAAGGCGGCGGGGGCGCTCTTCACCTTTGCTTCGATTGCCACGGAATCATACACAAACCGGCGCACGTTTTGCGAAAGCTGAACCACTTCGCCCGCGAGAGAGATGACCGCAGCAGCCTCAGCCATGTCGAGCGCAGAAACCAAGGACCTCGTGGACCCGCGATAGTGCCGTGCAAGGCTCTGATAGGTAAGGCCCCGCGGTGCAGTCTCGAGCGCAAGACGTAGACGAACCAGCGAACGTGTGCCGAAAGTCCAATAGCCAATGTGGCGGAGCCGTGCGATTAGCCGCTCAGAATCAATCCGCGCCACAAAAATGTCAGGCACTCCGCGAGGCCCTTCAAACTCCACAATCTGAACTAGGAGCGACGGCCGCCTCCACAGCCCGGCGCAGTAGTCTCCACTCAAAGCTAAGTCCACAAGGCAATCCTCGGGGCCATTCTCCCTCGGGAACCTGCTAGCTCGTTGAGATCGATGATCCAGCAGGATGCGGACATGCCCGGAATTCTCCTCCGAACGGGAGGACGCTGCAGCAAGAGTCCTTAGTAGGAGTCCTCGATTCATCTACAGGAAGACCTCCAACTCTTCGGCGAGCTCCTCGGCGGCACCCTGCCAAATCTGTAGATGGCGAGGGCCTGTATCATATCGCCATTCAATTGCGGCCAACTCTTTGACCGAGGCGAAGCGATCGATGCCTTCTTGTGCACAGTCAATTAGGTTATCCAAGCGACCAGCCATTGAGCCAACTCTCACAAGTCCATCGAGCGCGTGGCAGGTCTCAAAATGTGACAGCCTGAATTGCCGCTCCGTCCAGTCACCCATGTGGTCAGGAAAGAGTACTCGAAGTTGATCACCCATTGTGCCTGCAATGAGGCCCATTGGATCATCAGCCTTCAACAAGTCATCAACGTGCGTCTCCACGAATAGGTTCCCTAGCGCCTTCGGCGAGGCGAACCTAGACAGAGCTTCGCGTGGGAAGCCTTCGCGACGTTGCCAACGACTTTCGTGGAACCTTTGAAGCGTATTCGTCCACCCTGATGCGAAAACCTCTGCGCCTACACAGCGCAAGAAGAACCCGGTAAGCCCCGCGTATCCTACTATCACATCATAGTCATTGTGTTCGGCGGTCAGTTCTGCTACAACCATTCCTGCGCGCGCCAGAGTACCTGAATTCCACCTGAGTGGATGATATGGAATACTGTGTGAGACAATGAAATAGAACCCATGAACATCAAATACAGTCACCCGATCAAGCAGGCGCCGTGCTTTCTCCCAATCGGCAAGTAGATGCTCGGGAACCACAAGCGTAAGGTACAGCGGTACGCCAAAATCTCTCTCTGCTGCATGTGAGGCGAAGAGGTGATACAAAGACGCCCACTTACCGTCGAGATCGCCGAGTATCGGCGTTGGCGCAATCAGCGCCGACGCTTTCATATCCAGCTGGAACCGGATCGCAGACTCAACCACGCGGATCACTTCGTTTGGAGAAATCCGCTCCAGTGTGCCACCTTCGGGGAACCACTCGTGCTTGTCAAGCTTCTTCGGCACGTGATCCTGAATCGAAAGGATATATAGCTGTGGATCGATAAGCAGGTTGCCGCCACGCTCGTGAACGGTTTGTGCACTTGCCCATAATGAGGCTGGAACCACGTCTCCCGTACCCAGAATTGCTCCCTGGGCCCAGCCCTGTGCCAGTGTGTAGTCTAACAAGTCCTGACTGTCTTTGTGTTGCCCCCATCCGTGCTGAATCAGAAACATTCTATTTACCCCCTGTCTTTGTCAGGGTGTCGACGACCTCCAGCAATCGTGATGGCGTTCTATGACGCTGGTGCCGGTGTGGAGACATCATGGTGGCTACAATGTTTCGCATGGTGATGGACACGTGCTCTCTGAATTCGTCAAGCATCTCTCCGACGCCCCTATATGTATCGCCTGGATAGGCATTCACCACATCTTGCCCACCGAACGGGTGACGGCCTGTAAGTGCCTCGAAGGCTACTACACCGAGCGAAAAAATATCAGAGCGCGCATCCAGTTTCTCACCAGGAACACGATATTGCTCGGGGCTACGGTAACCAGACGTCCCTGGCAACTGCCCTGGCGGGGTCAGTCCAGGCTGGGTTTGGTGCCTCGCGACACCAGGATCCAAAAGTACATAGCCGCGGTCAGTCCGGAAAATGTTCTGGGGCTTGATATCCCGGTGAACGGCCCTCTTGCGGGTCCATAGCTCCTTGATAGCCGTTCCGACGTGACAGATGAGTCGCAGGACCTCTTCCTCTTTCCACGGCTCGCCGATCAGTTCTGATACGGTGGCACCGACTAGTAGCTCTTCCAGATACCAAGGGTAGACCTCATCCCCGATCACAACTGGCTCGCCTGGCGCCAAAAGGAGGTCCGGGAGGTAAGGACAGTCAGCGGTCTCCTCCAAGACGAGCAGCTCCCTTCCAAGACGAGCCTCTTCAGTGGTTCCGGCCTCCTTGATGATTTTCAGACAGCAGGGGCCATGAGCAGCGTCGATTGCCTTGTAGACCCACTTCTGACCGCCTGGCTCGCCAATCTCTTCTTCAATCTTCAGCCCCTCGCGCGCTCGACAGATCTCCCTTAGAACTTCGTCTGGCGCTCCCATGCCTCACGACCTCAGTCCTCTTGGGTGGCTCTCCATGCCGGCAACCTAGCTTGCTGATGACAATCTTACAGAACGCAAATGACAATGTCAAGGTAGCAGCAAACTACTGATTGTTCCCACCAAACAGCGGCGCGAACGCCCCTTTGACACCGCACCCAAACGATGCTGTCCTGTGGTTGTTCGTGGCAGAGGTGCAAGATCCCGGCGGCGGTGAGAACCGCTCCCTTTTCTTTGGGGCGATGTGGATCGGGCAGAGGTTGGACGAGATGGCGGGTACTGTTCGGGGGTAACGGGATCGGCATCAGCTGACGAGGCTCCGCGCTGTGGCACATGCCGATTGCTCGGTTGCCTATTCCTTGAATACGGATTCCAACCACTCCTGAATCCCGAAGTAGTCCTTCAGGCTAATCTGGAATGAGATAGTCGTTTGGAACTTCTGCGCACCACGTGTGAAGAAAGAGGTGGTTGCAAGGATTCCTGCTGTAGCCTGCTCAGCCTGAACCACTCCATTCAGCTGTCGAACAAGGCCAACCCCAACAGGATGATCTGGAGCGTGCTTCTTGCACTCCACGATGTAGAGGAATGTTCCGAGATAATCCTTCTTCGCCGCGTATATGTCCTTTCCGCCATCCCTCGATACGGGAGTGAGGGTGACTGCGTAGCCAAGGCGGCTCAGAAGCTCAGCGACCAGTTCCTCAAATCCCCTGGGGCTGAGATCATAGAGGAGCTTTGGGTTCTCGTGAAGCTTGCGCAGGAAGTCGTCGCTAACCGTGACTACGTTCGCAACAATCTTCCGGTGTTCAGATGTACTTTCCGGGATTTCTTCCCCAGCGGAATCAACGATCCCCGGCCGTGTGAAATCCTGCAGGCGTTCAAGCAATTCTCGTGGTGTGATTTCTCGCTCGTTCAGAAGATCGGCGACGAGTCTTGCTGCAAGAGGATTGCCCATGAGAGCCGAGTACAGTTCATCAATAGACCGCGGGTCACGGGCATAGGTAAGACCCCTTTCAAGGAGTGCTCGGAATTCAGCACGGGATAGGCCCTCCAGTTGCAATTGCAGGTCGACGACGCTGGCGGCGTGGACAAATCGAGACGTCGCCAAGATTCGTGCGTTTGGGTGCTTCCTGCGCACGGCAGTCAGCTCATGGTCAACCCCCTGATGTGGCCTAACCTCAAGGTCGTTGACGATGATCAGGTATGGCTTCGATCTCTGGGAGACCTGGCGATCAACCGTGTAGTCAACGGTTTCGAAGGGAGTGGCATGCAGGTTGTGAACGCCTCCGGGGAATGCTGACTGATTCAATTCGGCAAACATCATGGCGAGTGCCGTCTTTCCGATCCCCGGCGGGCCGGTGATGAAGACAGTCTTTGCATTCGGGGCCAGAAGTTCCCGTTGAATAATGCCCAGTTCTCTCTCGCGACCGACGAAAATCTGTCGAATCGGAGAATCAAAGACAAGAGGATCTGGTTTCATAGGTCATCCTTGTCAGCCGAACTACCGATTATGCTGCGAGAATGCGTATAATATGTGCATGGAGCGTTTGTGTCGCAAATCCCCGCGCTCTTACTGCTCCAAGCATAGCACAGACCCTTGTGCAAAGCAACGGTATGCTCCCATCCCTAACGTCAGCCGAGAGGCTCCCTCTTCCTAAAGAACGAAGGAAATGCCCCCTTCCGCACTACGTCCACCAGCCTCTTCTGCACGACGTCTACATAAAGCGCCTCGAGCACCAGTTGATAGATCTCGTTTCGCTGCTGGGGCATGGCCGCCTCCCAGACAGGGCCCAGAGTCTCCGGGTACTCCCTGCCTTCAGCACCTCGTCCAGTTCCATCTCCCTGGGGAGGTCTGAGGGTAGCCGGCCTCGGCTTCGTCCTCGTCACCTCCCGATACTCATCCCCAGTGATCTCCAGTTTCCACTACATGTGGTGGTTCCGGCTAAACTTCGCTTCCTCGAATAGCTGACGGAGACCGCGATCACCTTGGACGACCCTCGATAGGTTTCTTTCGGCATACTTGACCTGACCCGTATTGGGCGCGAAGTAGTATACGAAGCGCTCATTGACCTAATCCTGACCCGGCTGGAGAAGGCGAAGAGCGTCCGCAGGCTTACCTTGACAAGAGGCGACAATTTGTATACGATAGGCTACAGAATGTAGCCGACGGAGGTTCAAGTGTTAGAAGAACTGTTTTCCTCCCAAGCGCGCGTTGCCATCCTCCGCCTCTTTCTCTTGAGCCCGGACGACCGCTTCTACGTGCGAGAAGTGGCCGCCCGTACTAACCAGGCCCGCCGTGCCGTCCAGCGGGAGTTGCCCAAACTAGAGGCTATCGGCCTGCTTCAACACACGATCGATGGGAATCGCAAGTACTATCGGGTAAACAAGGGCTGGCCCATCCTTGCAGAGTTGAAGTCCATGTTCCTCAAGACCGTAGGCTTAGGGGATGCCTTAGGGGGATTCTTGCATCAGGCGGAGGGGGCCATCCGGGTGGCCTTCATCTACGGCTCCTACGCAAAGGGCGAGGAGAGTACGACTAGCGACATCGATCTCTTCGTGGTGGGTACCATCACGGCCAGGGAACTCTCCGCCGTCCTGGTCACGGCTAAGTCGGAATTGGGGCGCGAGATCAACCCCGTCATGATGACTCCCGAGGAGTTCACGGCCAAGGTGGCGTCCAGGAACCACTTCGTCCTTTCAGTTCTGGAGGAGCCGAAAATCTTCTTGGTGGGAAATGCCGAACATATTGAATCGCTTACTGGCCGAGGGAAGGCTAAGAAAGCATAGGACCTCGGCCCGCGAGATCGCCGACCTCTTTGGCGTCGTCAGGCGCAATCTCAGTGACGCATCGGTTGAGGCTGTCTCGGCGGATCGACGCTTCGCCATCGCCTACGAAGCCCCCCTGCAACTAGCCACCATCACCCTCTACTGCAATGGCTACGCGACCTATGGCGCAGGACACCACTTCACCACCTTCCAAGCCCTGAAGGAAACGATGGTAGATGCTGGAGAAGGTTACGCGGACTA
>DAOULQ010000197.1:0-28808 GCA_034419095.1 Anaerolineae bacterium
GGCTATGATTCCGATCACCCTCTTGCCGAAGGGGAGGTGGGGAAGGTGGGGGTAGCCATCTCTTCCCTGCCGGATATGGAGGTTTTGCTTGAGGGGCTCCCCTTGGATGGGATATCTACCTCCATGACCATCAACGCTACAGCACCTACGCTTTTGGCTATGTATATCGCCGTGGCCAGGAAGCAAGGGGTGGCTCCATCCCGATTGCGAGGCACCATCCAGAACGACATATTGAAGGAGTATGTGGCCCGAGGCACCTATATCTTCCCTCCTCAGGCTTCCATGCGGTTGGTCACCGATATCTTCGCCTATTGCCAGCGAGAGATGCCTCGCTGGAACACCATATCTATCAGCGGCTACCATATGAGGGAGGCAGGGGCTACAGCGATCCAGGAAGTGGCCTTCACCTTAGCCAACGCCATCGCCTATGTAGAAGGGGCTCTGGCCAAGGGTTTGGCGGTGGATGAGTTCGCCCCTCGTCTCTCCTTCTTCTTCAGCGCCCATAACGACCTCTTAGAGGAGGTAGCCAAGTTCCGAGCCGTGCGCCGGCTCTGGGCCCACATTATGAAAGAGAGGTTCAAGGCGGAGGCTCCCCGTTCCTGCGTGCTCCGCTTCCACACCCAGACGGCGGGTTCTACCCTCACCGCCCAGCAGCCGGAGAATAACATAGTGCGAGTGGCAGTCCAAGCCCTGGCCGCCGTTCTGGGCGGGACTCAATCGTTGCACACCAACTCCATGGATGAGGCTCTGGCCTTACCCAGTGAGTTGGCGGTGCGGGTCGCTTTGCGGACTCAGCAGATCATCGCCTGCGAGAGCGGGGTTACCAACACCGTTGACCCCCTGGGGGGCAGTTATTGCCTGGAGAGGTTGACTCGAGAGGTCGAGGAGGGAGCACAAGGTTATATCGATCGGATAGATGATTTAGGAGGAGCGGTCAGGGCTATCGAGGTGGGCTTTATGCAACGGGAGATCGCGGAGAGCGCCTACAAATATCAGCGGGAGATAGAGGAGGGGAGCCGGGTGATCGTAGGGGTTAACCGCTTCATCAGCTCTCAAGAGAGGCCCAAGAGCCTTCTACGGGTGGATCCTCAAGTGCGAGAGAAGCAGAGGGAGCGGTTAATCGCTTTGCGGAGGGATCGAGATGGCGATGAGGTCAGAAGAGCGTTAGATGAACTTAAGAGCAGAGCCGAAGGGGGTGGGAATCTCATGCCCCCGATGCTTTCGTGTGTGGAGGCTCATGTCACCTTAGGGGAGATAAGCGACGTCCTGCGGACGGTACTGGGGGAATATAAACCAACAGGTGGTCTTTGAATTATGATAGCCAGAGGATGACTGGCGAGGGAGGCGACTGTGATAAAGAAGATTGATCATATCGGTATCGCCGTAAAGAGCATAGAGGAGACGCTGACTTTCTATAAGACCCTGGGCCTCAGGATGGCTCATACCGAGGCGGAGTCTGAGCAGCGAGTGGTGGTGGCTTTCTTGCCTGCTGGGGAGAGCGAGGTGGAACTGCTCGAGCCCATAGACGAGGAAGGGCCAGTAGCCCGTTTTCTGGATAAGCGGGGAGAAGGGATGCACCATATCTGTTTTGAGGTGCAGGAGATAGAAGTGATATTGGCTCGCCTGGAGGAGAGGGGGGTGGCACTGATCGATAGGGAGCCCCGCATAGGCACGGGAGGTAAGAAGATAGCCTTCGTCCACCCTGAAGACGCCCATGGTGTTTTGATAGAGTTGTACCAGAAACTCCCTGATGAGAAGATACCTCCCTTAGTGGATCTGGACGCTTTGCGAGAGAGGCTGCGGCTGCAGAGTGAAGCCACACGGGAGAGGCTGCGGCTACAAAGCGAAGCCGCACGGGAGAGGTTACGGCTACAGAGCGAAGCCGCTCGTGCGGGGCTGGAGGGTTTCCTATCGGCTCTGCAAAAGAAGGACGATGGCCAAGACGAGGGGTAGAGGGGCCGGGGAGGATAGAGTGGGTTTGAAGCAGGGGTTGGTGCAGGTCTACACCGGCGAGGGGAAGGGGAAGACGACGGCCGCCCTGGGCCTGGCTATGAGGGCGGCTGGCCATGGCCTGAAGGTCTATATCATCCAATTCATGAAAGGCTGGCCCTATTATGGGGAACTGAAAACTGTGGGCGGCCACCCTCAGATCACCCTCCGACAGTTTGGGCGGCCGGAGTTCGTAGATCCGGAGAAGCCAGAATCTGTGGATAGAGAGATGGCCCAGGAGGCGTTCCGAGAGGCGCGCCGGGTTCTCGTCTCTGGCTCTTATGACTTGGTGATCCTCGATGAAGTTAATGTGGCCTTGAAGTACGAACTGATAGAATTAAAAGAAGTTCTGGCTCTCATGGAGGAGAAACCAGAGCATGTAGAGTTGGTCCTCACGGGGCGGTACGCCCCTCCCGAGATCATCGAGCGGGCGGATCTGGTCACCGAGATGCGGGAGATCAAACACCCGTACAAAAGGGGCGTCAAAGGTCGCAAGGGGATGGAATATTGAACCTTTGTGTCATCTCCTGGAGGTTGACATGTCCGTTAGGGAAGAGGTAGCGAGGATAAGGGAGAGCCGGGCTAGGTGGGAGGGGACTCTCAAGGGCTCCGAGCGGAGGGAGGGTTTCTTTACTATGTCGGGGTTACCTATCGAGCGCCTCTACACACCGGAGGAGGTGGAAGATCTGGATTACCTGCGAGATCTGGGCTTCGCCGGCGACTACCCCTTCACTAGAGGGATTCATCCCACCATGTATCGGGGGCGGCTTTGGACTATGCGGATGTTCGCCGGCTACGGGACCGCTGAGGAGACCAACGCCCGCTTTAAGTATCTCTTGGAGCATGGGGAGACAGGGCTCTCGGTGGCCTTCGATTACCCTACCCTCTACGGCTACGACACCGATGACCCGGAAGCGGAGGGAGAGTTCGGCAAGTGTGGGGTGGCTATCTCCTCCCTGGCCGATATGGAGATCCTCCTTGAGGGTATTCCCCTCGATGAAGTGACCACCTCCATGACCATCAACGGGCCGGCAGCGGTGGTCTGGGCCATGTACATAGCCGCGGCGGAGAAACAGGGCGTCCCCCAGGAAAAGTTAGGTGGCACTATCCAGAACGATATCTTGAAGGAGTATATAGCCCAGAAGTCGTTCATCTTCCCTCCCGAGCCCTCCATGCGCCTCATCGTGGATACCTTCGAATACGGTTCCCAATATGTGCCTCGCTGGAATACCATCTCCATAAGCGGTTACCATATCCGTGAGGCAGGGGCTACGGCGGCTGAAGAACTAGCCTTCACTTTGGCTGATGGATTCGCCTACGTGGAAGAGGCGGTGAAACGGGGGCTCAAGTTAGATGAGTTCGCCCCTCGCCTCTCTTTCTTCTTCAACGCCCATAACGACTTCTTCGAGGAGGTCGCCAAATATAGAGCCGCCAGGAGGATATGGGCTCGCGGGATGCGGGAACGTTTCGGGGCCAAGAACCCGCGATCTTGGTGGCTCCGTTTCCATACCCAGACGGCAGGGGTCTCCCTCACCGCCCAACAGCCGGAGAATAATGTGGTGCGAGTGGCTATCCAGGCCTTGGCCGCCGTCTTGGGAGGGACGCAATCGCTTCACACCAATTCCATGGACGAGGCTTTGGCCTTGCCCAGCGAAGTGGCAGCACGAGTGGCCCTCCGCACCCAGCAGATCATCGCCCACGAGAGCGGAGTGACCAACACCATCGACCCTCTGGGTGGGAGCTACTACCTAGAGGCTCTCACCAATCGCTTGGAGAGGGAAGCCTACCGGATATTCGACGAGATCGAGGCTTTGGGAGGTGTGGTCCCGGCTATCGAAGCGGGCTACTTCCAGCGGAAGATAGCGGAGAGCGCCTACAAGTATCAGCGGGAGATAGATAGCGGCGACTGCATTATCGTGGGGGTAAACGAATATCAACTCGATGAACCTTTGCGGATACCTCTTCTTTACCTGGATCCTGAGGGGGAGGGGCGACAGCGGCAAAGGTTGGCCAGGGTGCGGAGGGAGCGGGACAACAAGGAGTTGAAGAGGGGGCTTGAGGCCCTGCGAGATGCAGCAAAGGGCTCGGAGAATTTGATGCCCTACATCCTAGATGCGGTGAGGGCCTATGGTACCCTGGGAGAGATCTGCGGGGTGCTAAGACAGGTCTTTGGAGAGTATAGAGAGCCGGTGGTGATTTGATTCTAATAAGGGAGGCGAAATGCCCAAGAGGATAGAGGTAAAGCGGGAGGAGCGCAAATATCAGAACCGAGGGGTGGAGATAGACCTGCCCCAGGCTTATGATGAGTTGGAGGCGAAGTGTATCGACGTCATCTACGAGACTTTGGAGCGTTACCCCAAAGCCACCCGCATGTATGAGATCTTGGTGGGGGATCTAGAGGTGCGGGCCAACTGGGATATGGCGGATTATATCGCCGTCGTCAAATTGAACTTCAACGACCATGGCGAGATCCACGCCAAGGTGGCCGCAGCCAGCGCCATCACTATGCTCAAGTTGCTGGTGGAGGCGGGGGTGCAGCCCGATGTGGTGGCCTCGGGCGCCGGTGATCTGGACGATGCCTTTCTGGTGGTCCTCACCGGGTCTCTCCTCCACGACTTGGGGAACCAGATCCACAGAGAGGAGCACGCCCATTGGGGGGTCTATCTGGCCTTGCCCATCCTGGATCGCTTGCTGCCCCAGATCTACGACGATCCGGAGCAGCGGATCGAACTGAGGGGTTTCATACTCCATAGCATCCATTGCCACGGTGTGGAGCCAGAGCCCTTGACTTTGGAGGCGGGGCTGGTGGCGGTGGCTGATGGCTGCGATCTCACCAAGGGACGGGGGCGGATGGCCTTCGACCTGGGGAATATCAATATCCATACCGTCTCGGCCCTCTCCATCGAGGAGGTGTTGATCACCAAAGGCGAGGAATACCCGGTGGAGATCGTGGCCTTGATGTGCAATTCGGCGGGCATCTTCCAAGTGCAGGAGACCCTGACGGATAAGATATTGCATAGCCCTCTGGCGGGTTACGTCACCGTGCGAGCCACCACCCAGCCCGAGGATAGGCCCATAGACGCCCGCATAGTCCACTCCATATCCCTCAAGGGAAGGCACTTCATCACCGCCTAGAAAGGGTTGTCTATTGCGCGTTTTCATCGCCGGGATCATGCAAGGGTCACTACCCGGGGTAGAGGTGCATGGCCAGGAGTACCGAGGCGCCATCCGAGAGATCATCCTGGCCAGCCACCCGGAGGCCGAAATCGTAGACCCCTGGGAGTTACACCCCGCAAGCCCCTCTTACGATGCTGAGAGGGGTAAGCGGACATTTTTAGAATTGATCGAGGAGGCGGGTAGAGCCGATATAGTGGTGGCCTACCTCTCCCAGGCCAGCATGGGCACGGCCCTCGAGATGTGGCGGGCTTACGCGAAAGGCGTCCCCATCCTCACCATCTCCCCTCTGGCGGAGAACTGGGTGGTGAAGTTCGTTTCTACGGAGGTAGTTGCCACGCTGGAGGAGTTTGAGGCTTTCGTGAGGGAAGGTGGCTTGGAGGAGTTGCGGGGACCGTCGACTTAGTCCTGGACCAAGTCAACTTCCTTGACCAGGAGCCATGCACATTCTAGTGGATGTTATGTAAGCAGTAGTTAGCCCGCTAACACACTAGGCATGAATGGATTAACCACCACTACTCAGGACAAAATGAACACAGCATGACCACCGAACAGATTCTCACCCTCGTCATTGCCCTCTATGGGGCGATCCTGGCAACAGCCCTTGGAGTGCGCGAATTCAGAGCAGAGAAGCGCCGCATCAGCGTCATTCTTGAATACATCGCCTTCTATGAGCGAGCGCAATTAATCGTGGCTAACGTCGGCCACCGTCCAATAACCATCTCAGAGATCGGAATGGAGATTTGGAGGGAGGGCAGCGGGCCAGGCCATTGGGAGACGGTGCCCCGAGGATACCTGTTTGCTTCCGACACTGAACCTGAGCACTTGCCCGTGACACTTGGCGATGGTGAGCACGCCACGCTGCCGCTCTCTGAAGTCGTCAGCCGTTATCTTCTAGAGAATCGCATGAGAGCGAAAGTGTGCGTGTACGACGTCGAGGGAAAGGCCTATCGAAGGTTCACGAGGCGGGTTTATGACCCCAAGTGGGGGGTCTACAGCAAGATGGACCATTAGTGTTGCCCAGCCAGGGCCCGACTCATGCACGCTCCCTAGACTAGTGACCCAGCACCCTCTCGCTCTTGTCCCTCCTCTGCCAGATGAGGGTTATAGAGGCGAACCCCTCTAACAGTTCCTCGACCTTGTCTCGAAGGGGCATCAAGTGGGGTTTCTTCGTCTTCCACCTTCTAGCCACCTGATAGAGGATCAGTCGGCTGTCGCCCCTGACCTCTAGCGAGAATTTTTGGGGAGAGCGGCCGGCCTTGCGGATGGTGGCGGCTAGATCCTCAAGAGCGGCGATGAGGGTTCGGTATTCGGCCTCGTTGGAGGTCATATCCTCCTGGAAGTTGAGGCGTTGGGTTCTACTTTTGCCATCCTTATTTCTGACCAGGACGTAACTGCCATATCCTGGCCCAGGGTTGCCTAGGCTTCCCCCGTCGAAGATCAAGGTATAATCCGTCTTTTCCATCATCTATTTGCCCTGTCCCAAACCCGACAGGATCTAGCGATAATCCTCTCGGGGCGGGTGCCAAGCATCTATAGCCTTGGTGGGCAGGTGAAGAACCCTAGCCCCGTGTTCCACGTTTGGCGGGATGGTGACGCCTTCGCCTTTTCCCAGGACCCTTGTCTCGTCTCCCAGGGTGAACTCCATCTCCCCTTCGGCGATGTAAGTGATCTGTTCGTGGGGGTGTTTATGCATAGGCACTATGGAATGGGGGGCAAAGTCGAAAAAGGTCAACATAACGTTATCCAAGTAGACGGCGCGTCGGCTTACCCCTTCCATGGCTTGAGTTGCGGTCAGTTCATCCACTTTGAAGAAAGGCATCTTTGTGGCCTCCTCTATCCTATCACCACCAGCACTTGATCTTTGTCCACCACCTGGCCCGGGGAGACGCGGATCGCTTTCACCCTTCCTGCCCTGGGCGCCCGGAGTTCGTTCTCCATCTTCATCGCTTCTAGGATGATGAGCCCTTGGCCGATCTTCACCTTCTGGCCGGAGATGACGGGCACGGCGACTACCAAACCGGGCATGGGGGCCTTCACTGCCACCTCACCTGATGGAACCCTCGCCGGGGCCTCCATCAGACGCCTGGCGCGCTCATCGGTCACGCGAACGTTGTACATCTCCCCCTCTAGAAGTATGCGGAACTCTTCCCTTTCCCGCTCCACTATCAATTCGTAGGAACGGTTGTCTAGGAGTAGGGAGAAGAGGGAGTAGCCATCGATGTTCTGGATGTCTACCTGATGGGGGACGCCGTCTATGTCCATCTCTCCATCGCTGCCCACTTCGATGTTGTAGGTCTTATTGCCTACCTTGACCACGTATTTCACCGTTGCATAGCCTCTCGTCTCCCGGCGCGCTTCCAGGGGTTCTCCCCTTCCGCTTTGCGGGAGGGTATCATGGCCATAGCCTTCTGTCTTCTCTGGTGGGAGAGGAGCGCCGCAGCCAGGGCAGCCACCTCCTCGTGCTCTGCTTCTTTCTCCACTAGGGAGAAGCGCTTCTCCACAAAGGTGGTATCTATCTGTCCGGCGAGGAAGTTGGTGTGATCTAGCAGCCGCTGGTGGAAGGGGATGGTGGTCTTGACCCCCACGATGCGGTATTCGTTCAAGGCGCGCCGCATACGAAGGATAGCCTCCCCCCGCGTCTCGCCCCAGACGATCACCTTGGCGATAAGGGGGTCGTAGTAGAGGGAGACCTCGAACCCCTCGTAAAGGCCGCTCTCCACTCGAACGCCGGGGCCGGTGGGCTCAGATAGAGCCGTGATGCGGCCTATGGAGGGGAGGAAATTATTGAAGGGGTCCTCGGCGGAGATGCGGCATTCGATAGCGTGTCCATTGAACCGCACATGTCTTTGCTTATATCGCAGTTTGCGGCCAGAGGCGATACGGAGTTGCTCCTTGACGATATCTATGCCCGTGACCAGTTCCGTTACTGGATGCTCTACCTGGACTCGGGTGTTCATCTCTAGGAAATAGAACTTCTTCTCCTTGTCCAACAAGAACTCGATGGTTCCGGCGCTGGCGTAGCGCGCGGCCCTTGCTACTTTGACGGCTGCTTTCCCCATCCGACTTTGTAGTCCCCTATCGACAACGATGGAGGGAGCCTCTTCCACCATCTTCTGGTGGCGGCGTTGGATGGAGCACTCCCGCTCTCCCAGATGGATCATGTGGCCATGCATATCGGCCAGGATTTGGAACTCCACGTGGCGCGCTCCCTGGATTACCTTCTCCAGGTACAGGGCTCCATTACCGAAGGCCGATTCCGCCTCCCTATGGGCGGAGGCCAGGGCGCTGGGCAACTCCTCGGAGGTATGCACCAGGCGCATCCCCTTGCCCCCCCCGCCAGCCAGAGCCTTCACGAAGAGGGGGTAGCCCAGTTTCTCGGCCTCGGTTAGGAGTGCATCGTCTCTCATCTCCTCGTAGGTGCCGGGTATTACCGGGACGCGCGCTTTGCGAGCCAGGCGACGGGCCGCGAGTTTGTCCCCGGCGGCGGAGATAGCCTCTGGCGGTGGCCCTATGAAGATGAACCCTGCCTCTTGGCAGGCGCGAGCGAACTCCGGGTTTTCCGCCAGGAAGCCGTAGCCGGGGTGGATACCGTCGGCCTCGCATTTTCGAGCCACATCTATGATCTTGTCGATGCAAAGATAACTATCCCTGGCCGGAGCAGGGCCGATATGATAGGCCTCATCGGCGTAGCGGACATGAAGCGCTGAACGGTCCACATCGGAGTAAACCGTGGCCGTCTTCACGCCCAATTCCCCACAGGCGCGGAGCACCCGGACGGCTATCTCACCTCGGTTGGCAACTAGGACTTTCTGGAGCATCTTTTTGCCTTGGGTATATCAGGTTTTGAGTGCTGTCAGAAGTTACCTTCTGACAGCCAACGAGCCGAAGCGGACTTGATGCGTCAGATGGTAACATCTGACGCCACAAAAGAGGGCTATCTCACCTCTATTGGCGACTAGGATTTTCTGGAGCATCCTTTTGCCTTGGGCAGGTCAGATTTCCCTGGCCCCCGGCCTGGCAAGTACCGGGGCAGGCGACCTGGGCCAGGGGACAGGCATGGAAACCCGCCCTAGCTTGTGAATCAAGACTCCTACAGCGGTATATTCCCATGCTTCTTCGACGGGTTACTCTGACGCTTGTTTTGAAGCATCTCCAGGGCGCTGATGAGCCGAAGGCGGGTCTCTTGGGGCTCGATGACGTCATCTATGTAGCCTCGGGCGGCGGCGATATAGGGGTGAGCAAACTGCTCCCTATACTCCTTGGTCAGTCGCTCCCGCTCGGCCTCGGGGTCCTCCGCCTCGGCGATCTCCTTCCTGAATATGATATTCACCGCTCCATCGGGTCCCATCACCGCTATCTCCGCCGTGGGCCAGGCGTAGTTGATGTCCCCTCTCACGTGCTTGGAACTCATAACGTCGTAGGCCCCGCCGTAGGCCTTGCGAGTGATGACCGTTATCTTGGGGACCGTGGCCTCGCAGTAGGCGTAGAGGAGTTTGGCCCCGTGGCGGATGATCCCCCCATGCTCCTGGCCCACTCCAGGGAGGAAACCGGGCACATCTACGAAGGTGACGAGAGGGATGTTGAAACAGTCGCAGAAGCGGACGAAACGAGCGCCTTTATCGGAGGAGTTGATGTCCAGGCAGCCAGCCAAGACGGCCGGCTGCTGGGCCACGATGCCCACGGAGCGGCCGTTGAGGCGGGCGAAGCCCACGATGATGTTCTGGGCGTAATGCTCATGCACCTCGAAGAATTCGCCGTTATCAATCACTAGGCGGATGACCCCCTTCATATCGTAGGGCTTGGTGGGGCTATCGGGGACGATGGTGTCCAGAGCGGGCTCCATCCGCAGGGGGTCATCGGTGGGCTCCACAGAAGGGGGGTCTTCTAGGTTGTTCTGGGGCAGGTAACTTAGGAGTTGACGTATAACCTGGATGCAATCTTCCTCGCTTTGGGCAATGAAGTGAGCCACACCGCTTTCGGTGTTGTGGACCATAGCCCCGCCCAGTTCCTCGAAGGTCACCTCCTCGTGGGTCACCGTCTTCACCACATCCGGCCCGGTGACGAACATATAACTGGTTCCCTGGACCATGATGATGAAGTCGGTGATGGCTGGGGAATAGACGGCCCCGCCCGCACAAGGGCCCATAACCGCCGATATCTGGGGGATGACTCCGGAGGCCAAGGTGTTGCGTACGAAGATATCGGCATACCCTCCCAGGCTTTCCACCCCCTCTTGGATGCGTGCCCCACCGGAGTCGTTGAGGCCGATGACAGGCGCACCGTTTCTCATAGCCAAGTCCATTATCTTGCAGATCTTCTCCGCATGGGCCTCGCCCAAGGCCCCCCCGAAGCCGGTGAAATCCTGGGAGAAGACGTACACCAGGCGGCCATCGATGGTGCCGTAACCCGTGACCACCCCGTCGCCGAGGTACCTCTTCTCCTCCATACCGAAGCCCGTGGCTCGGTGGGTGACGAAAGGGTCTAGTTCATGGAAGGAGTTCTCGTCTAGGAGGAGGTCCAACCGCTCCCGGGCGGTCAATTTCCCTCGCTTATGCTGCCGCTCTATCCGCTCCGGTCCCCCGCCGAGTTTGGCTTCCTCGTGGAGTTTTCTTAGTCTTTCGATTTTGGGGTCAAGGGCCATGCTCTCTCTCCTATACCGCGATCAGCAAAATCTCGTGCGAATCGCTGTTGCTGAGGACATACTTGTATTCGGTCCTAGCAAGTTTCACGGTTTTCTTATACCGTTTTAACATAGTCATCAGCTCTTCAAGAGAGGGGATGCCATCATCGCGATAGGAAACAACCAGTATGCTATCCTGGAACTTACGGAAGAGCCTATCGAATGCATTATGAATTCTTTTCCGGTCGCACCAGGGAGACTTAGGGTGTTTCAATCTTCGATGCTTGCTCCGATAATCAATGCGGGAAGCCCAAGTGTCATATGTCACCAAACCCTCAAGAAAGTGGTAGAACTCCATATAGTCAACACCTACTCCTTTGCGCGACATATACGGGGTATCGATATAGACGAGGTCGAAATCTCCCTCGATCTCGAAGGTATCGTAGTTGAGTGCTTTATTCTCGCGGCCGTTGGAAAACACGGCAGCGTTTGCCTCGGAGGCATATCTGGTGAAGTGTATAGGAAATGGAGTATCCCACGTGGCCTTATTGCCAAACGAGCGATCAACGTCTGAGGTACGTAGATAGAGATTTTTGCGGTGGAATAGATTGAAGGGCCGCTTAGCGATAGTTGCTTGAAATAGAGCGAAGTACGCAAGTGCCTTTGTGTAGAGGTTATCCAGATGCTCGATATTTGTGACCACGACATCCAGCCACTGGTTCTCCTCATCGGTGAAGTATATATCGTGGAAGGTATCTTGAATGAAGGTGGAGTATTCTGTGCCTGGGTGTTTTTGGATGAGGAAGTCGATGTCTGAGGGCAAGAGTCGTACATCATCATTCTCGATAAGAGCAAGGCCAATGTAGTAGTTGAACTTCAAAATATCGTTGTAGAATACTACCTTACCTTGACGTTTCAGGTAGTGGCTGACACAGCCGGTGCCCCCGAAAGCCTCTAGAGCCGAGTCAAACTCAAGTTCTTTGACATTATCCCATATCCAATCGATGATCTTCAGCTTGCTACCTTGGAATCGTGTTGAAGGGAAGATTGGTTGATCTTCTGTTTGTGGAAGGGTGAGTTGCATTGATGCGATGTAGGACTGGCCGGGTTCGGCAATGATTCGGGGGTTTTGGCTCATTCCCCTATATGTTAGGTACTCTTGCAAGTTCCTATATAGTGGTTCAGCAAGCTCAGCTTGTCTTGCCATGTCACGTGTCAGATAGTGCATCCAATAATCATCAAAGATTTCAATCCCATGCGCCGCAAAGACCCCCGTCCCATTTCTCAACTCTTCGATATTTTTGGTCGAACCAATATTCTTCGTATTACCACTTCCTGGACTATCGCTGGCGATTTGATACTTCTCGCGGAGAACGATCTCGAAATCTCGTATGACCGAAAGTATCTCTCCCAGATCATCGATGGTATATATCCTGTTCTCGTCGATCAGTTCCTCTTGTTTGGTGTAGATTACACCTAGAACGTAGTGTTTAGCGTATTCTTGGTAGGGATACATAGTATTCTTAGCACTATCACGGAATCTAAAGTATCCTGTAAAGGCTCCCAAGGTGAAACCAGAAATTCTTGTAGGCGATACGCGATAAGTGCTTTTCACATCAAGGGCTGTTTTTGTGCCATCTGGAAATATGAGCGTCATGTCTGGGTAGAAGTTCTGTGCCTCACTAAGGTCGATCTGGATGCCTCTTTCCTGTGCGAATTGCTGGATGATCGGGAAGAGCATCAACTCCAAGATCTTTGAAATCACCTTCGTGTCAACAGAGATGGTATATATGTTCTTGGCGATGTCGATGAAACCTTTAACTGTCCAATCACCATTAGGCGTTGATAAAACGTTTATGAAGTCATTGATGTAGTCGAGCAAACTATCTCGGAGCTCTTCAAAATCCGCGTCATTCATCGTCTACGTCACTCCTGCTAGTATAAGCAAGATAAGGTGTTGCTAGTCGGGTTGTCGTATACTAGATTCTCGCTTGCTCGTTCAATCCCTCAACGCATGATGGGCTATCACTAACCTTTGCACCTCGCTCGTCCCCTCGTATATCTCCGTGATCTTCGCGTCCCGGAAGTACCGCTCCACGGGATATTCCTTCATATATCCATAACCCCCATGGACCTGAATCGCTTTGGTTGCCGCCCACATAGCGGTCTCCGAGGCGTATAACTTGGCCATAGCCGCCTCGCGGGTGTACCTTTCTCCTCGGTCCTTCTTAAGAGCCGCCTGGTAGAGGAGAAGACGCGCCGCCTCTATCCGGGTGGCCATATCGGCGATCATCCACTGGATGGCTTGGAAGTGAGAGATGGGCCTCCCGAACTGCTCCCGCTCCTGGGCGTACTTAACCGAGGCCTCGAAGGCCGCTTGGGCGATCCCCAAGGCCTGGGCGCCGATACCGATCCTTCCCGCGTCCAAGACCTCCATCGCTATCTTGAACCCCTCCCCCTCCTTCCCCAGCCGGTTGGCCACCGGGACATGGCAATCCTCTAAGGTCAGGGTGGTGGTGTTGGTGGCGCGGATACCCAGTTTCTTCTCTGGCTTGCCGTGGGAGAAGCCGGGGGTATCGGTGTCCACCAGGAGACAACCGATCCCCTTGTGTCTCTGAGTAGGGTCCGTCCTGACGAAGAGGACGACGAAGTCGGCCATGCCGCCGTTGGTGATGAAGTTCTTGCTCCCGTTAACTACATATTCGTCGCCTTGGCGCAGGGCCATACTCCTCTGGTTGGCGGCATCGGATCCGGCTTGAGGCTCGGAGAGGGCGAAGGCGCCGATTTTCTGGAAGGAGGCAGCGGGCCGGAGATATTTCTCCTTCTGCTCCTCGGTCCCGTAATGAATCAGGCCATGGCAGACCAGGGAGTTCTGGACGGACATGATGGCTCCTGTGGCCGCGCAGGCCTTGGAGATCTCCTCTGTGGCCAAGACGTAACTTATGGTGTCGGCGCCAATGCCCCCATACTCCTCGGGGACTTCTATCCCCATAAGGCCCAGTTCCCCCATCTGCTTCAGAGTCTCGAAGGGGTACTCTTCCGTCTCATCGATGATGGCCGCCTGGGGAGTCAATACCTCGCTGGCGAACTCCCGCGCCATGTCGCGGATCATTCGCTGTTCATCGGTGAGTTCGAAATCCATTTTCTTCTCCTTTGAAGTTGGCTATTGATCCTTAGCGGAGGGGGCACTCCGACTTCTGGATGAGCCTATTCAACCGCTTGCCCGCAATTCTCCAGATCTCAACTTCTAACTTCTGCTTCCTAAGCAACCCTCTCTACGCTCATAGCCACCGCCTCTCCTCCCCCCAGACAGAGGCAGGCGAGCCCCAGTCTTGCTCCCCGGTCTTTCATGGCGTAGAGCAGGGTGACCAGGATGCGGGCTCCGCTACAGCCTATGGGGTGTCCCAGGGCGATGGCCCCACCGTGCACGTTGACCTTCTCCCAATCCCAGCCTAACTCCTTCCCGTCGGCCCGGATTTGGGCCGCGAAGGCCTCGTTTATCTCCATCAGGTCGAAATTATCTAGTTTGTAGCCTGTCCTCTCTAGCAGCCTACGTATGGCATGAACCGGGGCGATGAAGAGCCATTTGGGCTCCACGGCCGCCTGGGCGTAGCCGGTAATGCGGGCCAGGGGCTCCAAGCCCAGTTCCTGGGCCTTGCTAGCACTCATCACCACTAGGGCGGCAGCCCCATCGGTGATGCCCGGGGAGTTGCCCGCGGTTACGATGCCATCCTCTTTGAAAGCGGGTTGAAGTTTGGACAGGGCCTCGAGGCTGGTCTCTCGCCGGGGCGCCTCGTCGGTGTCGAAGGTGATAGGCTCACCCTTTCGCTGGGGCACGGTGATGGGGGTTATCTCCCCTTTGAACTTACCTTCATCGATAGCCTGTATCGCCTTCTGTTGGCTTTTGAGGGAGTATTCGTCGAGTTCTTGGCGAGTGATCTCATACTGCTCGGCGATGAACTCGGCGGACATACCCATATGCCAGTTCATGAGGGAACACCAGAGCCCATCGTGGACGGTGGCGTCGAGGATCTGGCCATGGCCTAGACGGTAGCCAGAGCGGGCCTTGGCGAGGAGATAGGGTCCAGCACTCATATTCTCCATCCCTCCAGCCACGATTATCTCGGCGTCGCCGGCTTTGATCGCTTGAACGCCTATCATAGCCGCCTTTAGCCCGGAGCCACACACCTTATTCAGCGTGGTGGCTCCTACCGTAGGGGGGAGTTTTCCCTTGATGGCCGCCTGGCGCGCCGGTGCCTGACCCTCTCCCGCGGAGATGACGTTACCCATCAGCACCTCGTCCACTAGGGCTCCCTCGAGGCCCGCTCTCTCAACGGCAGCAGCGATGGCCACCCCACCCAGTTCCACGGCAGGTATGGTGGATAGAGTCCCCTGGAAACGGCCGATGGCTGTGCGTGCGGCGCTAACTATGACGACTTCTTTGTTCATCACTCTCCCCTCTTTGTAATGGTTGCGAGCATCACGAGAGCGAGACTACGCCTCGCTCTGCCGACTGTGACCCTCCAGGGGTATGATAGCAGAAAAAGGGGCTTTTGGCTAGTCGCGAAAGGGATAAGTAACGCTCTTTGAATAGGATGGACCAGGTGGTTAACACAAAATAGGTTGGCTGATAGTTGACAAAAGAACGGGGTTATGATAAACTTAGTTAGAGTATAAGCATTAACTTATAAATATATGGACTTAGACGAAGCAACCCAGATATTCAAAGCGCTCTCCGACCCCACTAGACTCCGGCTGATTCAACTCTTGGCAGGCCAAGAGCCGGGATCTGCGCTATGTGTAATGGCCCTGGCCGATAGGCTCAAGGTCTCTCAACCCGCGGTCTCCCAGCATTTGCGCGTGTTGAGGAATCTCGGCCTGGTGCGAGGCGAGCGCCGAGGTTTCCGCGTTCATTACCTCTTAGACGAAGATGAACTGGCGAAATGGAGGGAAATAGCCTCAGATGCCCTGGAGAAAGGTTAAGGTCGTGAGGCCTTGTTCAATATTAAAGGGATAGTTAGATGGGGGGATTGCGTGGATGAGAAGATAGCCATTCGAGTGGAAGGGTTGACTCGCTATTATGGAGACCTCCTTGCTGTGGATCACATCACTTTCCAGGTGCAAAAGGGGGAGATATTCGGCTTTCTGGGGCCCAATGGAGCGGGAAAGACGACGACCATCCGCATGTTAGTGGGTTTGATCAGACCCAGCGAGGGACGCGCTTGGGTGAACGGTTACAACGTGGAAGGAGAGCCATTGGCGGTGAAGGCCAGCGTGGGGGTGGTCCCGGAGCAGTTGAACCTTTACGATGAACTGAGCTGCTATGACAACCTCCAATTTATGGACCAACTCTACGGCGTGCCTCGGAAAGAATGGCGAGCCAGGACGGAGACACTCCTTCGTCAGTTCCGACTTTGGGACCGCAGAGATGAGCGTTTTGCCAATCTCTCCCGAGGCTTAAAACGGCGCCTGACCATCGCTGCCGCACTGATCCATGCGCCTCCTTTGCTTTTCTTGGATGAGCCAACCGTGGGGCTCGATGTCATAAGCGCACGAGCCTTGCGGCAGCAGATCAAAGAGCTCAAACAGCAAGGGGTAACTATATTCCTCACCACCCACCTCATCGCTGAGGCAGAAGCCCTTTGCGACCGGGTAGCCATCTTGGTGGAGGGGAGGCTCAAGGCGTTGGATACTCCCGCTTCTTTGTGCCATGTGGCTCAAGAGCGCGAGGTGGTCGAGATTGGGTTGACTCGTATCGACCCAGGAACGGTGGAGGCTTTGCAAGGTTGTCCTGGTGTACAGGAAGTCTATGAGACACAGGCTGGTATCCGCATACATCTGGCTGAAATGGCTACTACTCTCCCAGAGGTCATCCGTTGCTTGGAGGCTTTGAAGGTTCCAATACGGTCCCTGAACACTATCAAGCCCACCTTAGAGGATGCTTTTGTGGCCCTGACCGGGCTGGATGCCGAGGTCATGCTTTTGGAAAAGGGGAACAGGAGAAGAAGATGACCGATCAACTATTACGGGCCGGCTATATCGCTTTGAAGGACTTGCGAGCCTACTACCTCAAGCCCCCTCTCATCAGTTGGGGGGTCCTCTTTCCTGGTGTGATGATCCTGGCCTTCTATTTGCGAAGCCCTATCGACATCCGCCAGATGATCCCCGGGTTGGTGGGGCTTACTCTTCTCTTCGGCGCTACATCCATGGAGGCAATCGTGGTGGCGTTCGAGAAGCGGATTGGAGCGCTGGAGCGGCTGGCTATGGCCCCCGTATCTCCGGCAGCGATATTACTCGGCAAGGCCGCTAGCGGTGTAGTCTTTGCCCTCCTGACTGGGCTTATCGTTACGGGAGTATCAACGGTGGCCCTAGATTTGACACTTTCAAAACCATTGCTGCTATTGCCAACCCTCCTGTTAGCGGCAACCAGTTTTTCCCTGCTCGGCAGTTTCGTGTCCGTAGCCGTACGGGAAGTCTTTGAGGCTATGACCCTAGCCAACTACTTCCGCTTCCCCATGATCTTTCTGTGTGGGGTCTTTCTCCCCTTGTCTGCCATGCCGCCTGTCCTGCGGATAGCGGCTTATGCGCTTCCACTGACTTATGCCGTGGATGCCCTACGTATCCACTTGTTGGCAGGGGAAGGGGCCATTCTACCACTGGCTGTGAACTGGGCGGCTTTGCTCTGTTTCGCTGCCATCCTATACTGTGGTGCTTGTCATCTGCTAGTTCGTCGATTGGAGGAGTGAGAGAGATGAAAGAACAACAAGCCGAGGAAAAGATTGTCTGTCCATATCCAGAGAGACTTAAGGGCAAGCCCCAGGAGTGCTCTGAGGAGCAGATTCGAGAATGCCACGGTGATGTAGAAAAGCACCCTTGTGAGGAGGAAACAGGTTCTCAATAGATGTGTGGCTCACCGCGGAATAGCATGACTTCACTTCTTGAGGCTCATGGCCTCTTTTGCCGCGGCGGCGATATGCTCCGCCGTGAGGCCGTATTCCTCTAGGAGTTCTTCGGGCTTTCCTGTCAACCCCTGCCATATTGACAGGGTGCCTATCTCTTGGCTATTATGGGTTTATGGAAGAATTGAGGCCGGGGAGAATCCGAGAAGGGCTAGCCACGAAATTCGTAGGGCAAAATATCGTTTGCTTTGAGAGCATCAGCTCCACCAACGAGGTGGCGAAGGGACTAGTCGATAAGGGCGCTCCAGAGGGGACACTGGTAATCGCCGAGGAGCAGACGGCGGGGAAGGGAAGGCTGGGGCGGCGCTGGGTAGCCCCCCCAGGAACGAGCCTCCTTTTCTCCCTCCTCCTCTATCCGGATCTGGCCTTGGCAGAGGCCCCCCGCCACACTATGCTCGCTTCCCTGGCTGCTGCCGAGGCCATCGAGTCGGTATCCGGGCTCCCGGTGAGGTTCAAATGGCCCAACGATATCCTGATCCGAGGCAGGAAGGCAGGCGGGGTCTTGACCGAGGTGGGGGTTACGGGGAAGAGGTTAGATTATGTTGTGGTGGGGATAGGCTTGAACGTGAACTGGAACCCCACTCAGGTGCCGGAATTAGCAGGGAAGGCGACGAGCCTTTCCGAAGAGTTAGGGCGTGAGGTCTCTCGATTTGAGTTGCTTCAAAGGCTGCTCATCTATATGGAGAGGGGGTATCTCCGGCTGCAAGAAGGGTACTTGCCCCATAAGGTTTTCACTTCGCGCCTGGCGAATGTCGGGGAGAAGGTCGAGGTGGTTCTACCCAGAGGTAATGTGGAAGGCTTCGTGGAGGGGGTTAATGGTGAGGGAGCGCTCCTCCTGCGAAGGGAGGATGGCACGACGGTGCGGGTGACCATGGGGGAGATAGCCTAACCTTGGAGTGCGCAGGTGGCGATGAATCAACTTGTAAAGCGCCGTTATTCGCTCTGGGGTTCTAGAATGAGCAACCCTTCCTTGTTCCGCTCGATTTCACCTTTTTCCCAAAGCAGGGGGTGATATTCAACCCCTTGCCAAGAAGTAATCATGTCGCCGTAATGTTTGTGGAAGGGGATGCCCACCTGCCCCGTGGTGTGTATGCTTAGGGAGTTGGAGAAGTGGGAGAGATCGACGATGAGCCGCTGCGAGACGCCACCTTGCACGGCGAAGACCTCCCCTATCTCCGCGGGAACAGGGTCTTCGGCGAAGGCCGAGTAGTCGAAGCCGGCTGCATTCACGGTGGAACCGGAGCCCCGGCTGGGTAGGGGGCCTCGGTTGAAGATGAGGTCGAGGGGCTTTACCGCTCCCATAGGGTGATCGAAGGTGACGGTATGAAGTCGCCCCCAGGTCCACTCGTGAGGCACGTCCCCGAACCTCTTCCCCAAAAGGTCACAGGCCTCAGCGAAACTGCGGCGCACTATATCATCTCTCTTTTCCCGCGCTGGCGTGGCCACGTCGTCGAACCAGGGATTGTTCGGCTCCTTCACCATTCTCTCTAAAGCCAGATGGTGCCAGGTGCCTGCTTCTAGGTAGTCGGCGAAAAGTTCATCGCCCAGTTCATCGGCGAAGGCGTTCTTCACCAATATCAGGTAGAAGACCTGGAAGATCCCTGCCCCGGTGCTATCTATATCGTTATTCAGGTCCCATTCTTCAAGTTGGTTCATGGCCCTCTCTTGGAGCCACCCCTCCGGTTGTATGGCTAGTAGATAGGGCATGAATATCTCGGCAGGGATGGAGTAGGTGTCGGCGTGAAATCGTTTGAACTCCTCGATGGATAAGGTTTCCTGGCCCTCTAAAAGTTGGGTCAGTCTCCGAGCCCGGTAGACCGCCCAATCGTGAGATATGAAGTAGGGGTATTCGTCTCCGATGACCCTATTGTTAGAGGTGACTATGTAGTGAGTAGGGGGGTTGAAAACATGGGGAAGTTCCTCGAAGGGGATATACCTTTCCCATTCGTACTCTCCCGTCCAGCCGGGGACGGGGACGAGCCCTTGACCCTGGGCCCGGACGGGGATCCACCCCGGCATCTGGTAGCCGATGTTCCCTTCCCGGTCGGCGTAGACGAAGTTTTGGGAGGGGACGGCCCAGAATCGCAGCGCTTCTCGGAACTCCTCCCAGTTCTTGGCCCGGTTGAGCATGATAACGCTCTTGTATATCTGACTTGGCTCTAAGGCCGTCCACCTGAGGGCTAGGGTCTCCGTTACCCCCTCCACCACGGGGGTGATGATGGGGCCATGGCGGGTGAGACACACCCTCTCCACCGCTGAGTCTTGCCCCTTCACCTTGATTTCCTCCTCTACGATCTCCATCTCCAACCATTGGCCCTGATATTCGTATTGGTCGGGGTTAGCGGGGCTCACCTTTTCGATATAGAGGTCTTGGACGTCAGGGCCTACGTTGGTCACCGCCCAGGCTATATCTTTGTTGTGGCCCACGATGACCCCAGGGACACCAGGGAAGGAATACCCTTCCACGTTGAACCCCCCGCCCACCAGGTGCACCTCGTACCAGATGGAGGGCATCTGGATCCCCAGATGCATATCGTTGGCTAGAAGGGGCATCCCCGTGGCCGACTTCTGGCCGTCGATGACCCAGTTGTTGCTGCCCAGGCCAGCCCCTTGGGCTCCCAAGAGTTCTTTTAACTGGCGGGCTTGCCTGAGCAGACGATCTGTGCCCGGGATCTGATAGCCCAGGGGTTCGGAGGGGATGATGGGGGGAGCATCGGCAGGGTAAGGGGGGGCTAACTGGTTCGCTTTCTCCTCCCCCAACTTCTCGATGAGGCTGGCCCGGAGGATTTCCGTCTCCCAATTTCCCCCCAGGTCCCAAGCCATCACCTTGCCCCAGGCGATGCTATCGGCAGGGGTCCAAGGGTCGGATTTGAAACCCAGGATGAGGAATTCGGGAGGGAGGCTCGCTTTGTCGATAAGGGCGTTGACCCCTGCCACGTAGGCTTTGAGCATGGTACGGGTCTCTTCATCCAGGTTGGCAGCCTCCTCTTCCGCCACCCGCCTCCAACCGATAGTGCGGATGAAGCGGTCGGTCTCTAGTGTGGCCTCGCCTAGCACTTCAGAGAGAGTGCCAGAGCCAATTCGTCGGTTGAACTCCATCTGCCAAAGGCGGTCTTGAGCCGTGACGTACCCCTGGGCGAAGAAGAGGTCTTCAACGTTCTGGGCGTAGATATGGGGGACGCCCCATTTGTCCCGATAGACCTCCACCGGGGCCTTAAGCCCCTCTACCTTGATGGTACCGTTGATGGCGGGAAAAGAGCGGCGCAGGAGAAGGTAACCGGTAGTAGGGATCACCAGGATGACCAGAAGCAAGAAAACTCCTACGCCCAAGAGGGCTCTTCTTAGCCACTTCATTATGGATCTCCGTGCATGATGTGCGATAATTTCCATCGTTTATAGCACGCTGGAAGGGGGAAGTCAAGGGGGCTATTAACAGGCCATAGATTATGCTATACTTTTAGTATGGCTCGTTATCCAGTTGGGAAGTTGCCAGCAGAGGTTCTAGCCCGTCTCTTGGAGCGGTATCGGTTGGAAGATGGGCGGGTGATAGTGGGGGCCCGTATCGGGGAGGATGCGGCGGTGATCGATATGGGGGAGAGGTACTTGGTGGTCAAGACAGACCCCATCACCTTCGCCACCGACCATATCGGCTGGTACGCGGTCTGCATCAACGCTAACGATCTAGCCACCATGGGGGCCAGGCCTCGATGGTTCCTGGCCACAGTGCTTCTGCCGGAGGGGAAAGCGGATGAAGCCTTGGCAGAAGAGATATTCCGGCAGTTGCATCAAGCGTGCCGGGAGCTGAGGATCTCCTTGGTGGGCGGCCATACGGAGATAACCTACGACCTCCCTCGCCCCATAGTGGTAGGGCAGATGCTGGGGGAGGTGGAGAAAGAGAAGTTGGTCACCACCGGAGGCGCTCAAGTGGGCGATCTGATCCTCCTCACCAAGGGGATAGCCATAGAAGCCACCGCCATCCTGGCCCGGGAGAAGGAGGCGCACCTCAAGGAGAGGGGTTACAGCGAAGCCTTCCTGAAGCGAGCGAAGGGCTACCTTTTCCATCCGGGGATAAGCGTGCTTAACGAGGCGCTATTAGCCCATCAGACGGTTCCAGTGCACGCCATGCACGACCCCACTGAAGGGGGCCTAGCCATGGGACTTTGGGAGTTAGCCCAGGCAGCGAAGGTGGGGCTCCTCATCGAGGGGGATGAGGTGGTCGTTCTCCCGGAGTGTGAGAGGCTCTGTGCTGAATTTGGGCTCGACCCCCTGGGAGCCATAGCCTCTGGGGCTTTGATCATTGCTGTCTCGCCAGAGGATGGCGATAAATTGAAGAAAGCCTTGGAGAGGGAGGGGACCCCTTGCCGTCTCATAGGAGAGGTTCTCCCTCCGGAGCAGAATCTCAAGTTGCGGAGGGGAGGCCGGACTTTTGACCTTCCCCTTTTCACCGAGGATGAGATCGCAAAGGTCTTCATCTTGAAGAAGTCATGAATAAGAAATTGACGAACCTCGATGCTCGGGAATTGAACGAGTTGGGAAACGCCTACACCGATTACGGAATGTGGGATAAAGCGTTGGAGTGCTACGAGCGTAGCCTCTCCTTGGGGCGAGAGGCTAAGGATCGCCGAGGAGAGATGGTGGTCCTCAATAACCTAGGAGCCCTCTACCATCGGCAGGCTCTCTGGGACGAGGCCTTGCGATGCTACCGGGAAAGCCGCAAGATCGCCCATGAACTAGAAGAGCGAGAAAGCGAACTGGCGATCCTGGTGAATATGACCTTCATCCATCTCACTCGGTCTCATGTTGACGATTTCTTACAACTAGCCGATGAGGCGGAGGAACTGGCCCGATCCTTGGAAGGTTGGGCGCCTCTCTCTATACTACATTGGCTTCGGGGGAGGCTAGCCTTCGCCTCCTCCAGGGATGAGGAGGGGATGGCCTACTATGCGGAGGCCCTTCGCTTTGCCCCCAAGGGGGGAGAAGCAACCCTAAGAGAGATGCTCGCTCACGTTGATGAGGAGATAGAGCGGCTGGTAGCCCGGGACTCCCCAGGTCTGGCTTTCGTCCTCTGCGACTACCTTCTCGCTGCTTGCGAGGGGATAGAAGGGGTTCGCCATCACCTGGCAGAGAAGCGGGAGGGGTTGTTATCTCCTCCGTGTCTCTCCGGTAGGGAAGGAAGCGGGAAAGAGAACTAGGCCCCGGGTAGAGGTGGGGATGCTCTTATCAACTCCCATCCTGAGAGTATGCAGATGGCGGTCATGGTGATAGCGGAGACTACGCACCAGCTGCAGATGGCTTTAAGGACGAAGAGTTCGAGGTAGGTCAGGTAAGCGGAGAAGGCTACGCCGAAGAGCGAGAAGAGGAAAAGGAGCAGGGTGATCTGTCCCCCTCTCTTTCCCTCCCACCGGAGCCCCACCAGATTTAAGATAAGAATAAGAAGGTAGGCTGCTACCCCCAGGAGGGCTAAGGGCACCCTTAGCATATAGACATAGGGGCTAACGTTAACCTCTTCGCACTCTCCTATAGGACAGAAGATCTCTTGGCTCACTCCCAACTCGAAGAGAGCCAGATATCCGGAGACTAGAAGGCCCAAAAGCGCCAACCCTAATGATGCTAGCCTGCCCCGGTAATTGCCAGGCCGGGGGCGGAACTCCTTTCTCATTTGGATAACTCCTCCTAAAGGTCTTGAGTAGGCCTGCATCCTGGTGCAGGTCTTAAATCAAGGCCAGGATCAACCACACTCCCAGGACGGCAAAGAGGAGAGCGGTGAGGAGTTTAAAGGTAGCAACCTTGGCGCGGAAGAAGAGCGTTAACTCTTTGGAAGTCGTTCCATAGAAGGTTAAGAGGAAGATGATGACCAGAGGTAGTATGAACATCAGGTTGTATAGGATAAGATAAGCGATGGCGTGGCCTCGCAGTTCGGGCACGCCGGTGACGAAGATGATGGTGGGGAGGTAGACTTGGCCGGTGCAAGCCAACTCTAGGAGGGAGACGAAAAAACCGGTGATGAAGGTGGCTGAGATGAAGCCAGACATATTCTTTCTCTCCCTGATGGTCTGATGCACTCGCCTCTGCAGGGCTTGAGGCAACTTCAGAGTGGTATCCTCGATTTTCCCTTGGCGGATCTTGTAGAAATCGTAGAGGCTCAGGGCCACTAAAAGGAAGCAGAGGAGAGCGGCAAGGATATAGATGATGCGCGAGAAAACCTTGAAGACCCCTAGCGATTGGAGGAACCCCAGGACGCCCAACCCCACTAGAAGATAGGTTAAGAAAACAGCGACGGTGAAGGAGGCGCCGACGAGGAGGATCTCCCTACCCTTACGCCCCATCAAGGCTAGATAGGAGACGAAGAAGATGATGGTGGTGAAGGCGCAGGGGTTGACCCCGTCCAGAAGGCCGGCGCCCAAGACGGTCAAGGGAGTGAAAGATCGGAACCGCTCAATTATACTGGTTCCAGCCCCCTGCTCCTGTATCTCCTTCCAGGGAAACCCGCTTCCTTCTTGCGAATATCTCTCGATTAACTCCTCAAGCCTCTCCGCGTTTATCTCCTCCCCTATGAGGTAATCATCTCCCACGAAGATGGCGGGCGCGATCAATCGGCATTCAACGGGCACTTCATAGCGTTCGCATAAAGCCTCGTTGAGGCTCATGCGCTCCCTGATGTCAAAAGTTTCCACCTGAAGGTTAGGGTATTTCTCCTCCAAGTAGGCTAAGTCGTAGGAGACACGGTCGCACTCTATACAGCCCGCCTGAGAGAAGTAGACCAGAGAGATGGGATAGGGTGGCCCCTCAGGGAGTTCGCAGACCCCTGAGGTCTCATCGCAGGGGGTGGGGGTGGGGCCCGGGGTGGGGGTGCCATAGGGAACCGGCTCGTCTGGGATGGGGAAATCGACCCCGCCAGTGGCCAAGTAGCCTTCGATGGCGGTTTCCAGTTGGCCCCTTATCTCATCTGCTCCGATTAGGACTCGATCCCCGATGAAGATGGCCGGTATCTGGGAGACCGGGAGTCCATATTCGGTCTCCAAGTGACGCAACACTTCGTAGTTTGCCTCTATCGAGATCTCGAAGCGCCTGATCTCCAGCCGCTCACCGTACTTTTGACTCAGGGGGGCCAGAACCTCCTCTTCTATAGCCTGGCAATGGGTGCAATCCAGGCCGTAAAAGAGGAAGAAGCGGATCATGGGTTCTTGAGCCCTTACTGGGGAGACGAGAATTAAGAGGCTCAGCAATAGAAAGGCCAACGACTTCCTCAACAGCCCTGCTCTATCGATATCGATGAACAATGCCCGAGGAGATTTCATCGCTTACTTGGCTAGTTCCTGCTCTATGATTTTTTGAAACTCCTCAAATGGCTGTGCCCCGACGACGAGTTGATCATTGATCAGAAAGGAGGGAGTGGCCTGGACTCCGGCTTCCTGTCCGGCCTCGAAGTCCTTAATAAGTTTGTCCCACCATTGCGGTTCCTCACCCTCTTCGGGGATCAAACAGGAGGTGAATTGTTCGACATCTAGCCCTATATCTTGGACATATCCTTCCAAAAGCGCTATGAAATCCGGGTTCCCCGACCACTCCTCTTGCTGGGTGAAGAGTGTATCGTGCATCTCCCAGAACCTATCTCCTTCCTGAGCACAGACGGCTGCTCCAGCGGCTACAACGGCTTGCTGGTGCACCGGGAAGTTCCTGAAGATAAGGCGTACTTTGCCGGTAGCGACGTATTTCTCCTCGATGAGGGGCAGGGTCTCCTTCACAAAACGGGCGCAGAAGGGGCATTGGTACTCGGAGTATTCGATGATAGTCACCAGGGCATCGGGGGAGCCCTTAACTGGGTCGCCTTCCGGGGTTTGGCTCGGCCAGGTGGGGGTGGGAGAAATGGTGGGAGGCTCCGGGGTGGCCGGTCCACAGCCGGTCGAGATCCCCATCAAGAGCGATATGATCAGGATGGGGAGCAAAAGGAGTGGGGGTTTACTTCTAAAAGACATCTTGCTATCCTTCCTTTGAGTGATGAGTTGAAGGTGTGAAGCACCTCAGGATTCGCTTTCCCCAACAGGTGAGATGCAGATTCCACCGTTGGCTGGACAATGGCAAGAGAAGCGACCCTTCTCCACCATATGGTTACTCTCCAGTTGGATGGTGACATGGTTAATGCCAAACTCCCGAGCCAAGGTTTGGCAAAGGGTGGCCAAAACCTCCTGTTGTCCTTCCCCATCGAGATCATCGCTGACCACTACGTGGCTGCTCATGGCTTCGAAGTCGGAGGTTACGCTCCAGACATGGAGGTCGTGGACGGAGGCTACTCCTGGGACCTCGGTCATGCGGCGCCCTAAAGCGGCCAGGTCGATGTGGGCTGGGGCCCCTTCCATGAGGATATCGACCACCTCTCGAAGGAGACGCGCGGATCCATAGATTATGAGGAGCCCGATGCCCACGCTCACCAGAGGGTCGGCCAGCCACCAGTCGAAGGCCAGCATCACCATGCCAGCCACTATGGCTCCCACCGAGCCCAAAGCGTCTCCCAGAAGATGTAGGAACGCCCCCCTGATGTTGAGCCCTCCTCTTGAACGAGCCAGTATCCAAGCCCCTACCAGATTGACGATGAGACCCAAGGAGGCGATAGTTAGCATGGGGAGGCTGCGAACCTGGGGAGGCTCCATGAAGCGGCGGAACGCTTCGTAAAAGATGTAGAGGGAGATGAGGACCAAGGTCACTCCATTGATGAGGGCAGCCAGGATTTCGAACCGATAGTAGCCGTAGCTCTTTTCCGGAGTGGCTGGGCGGCTGGCGAACCAGACGGCGAAGAGGCTTAACCCCAACGCCCCGGCATCGGTGAGCATATGGCCAGCATCGGAAAGGAGGGCCAGGCTGTTGGTGAGGAGGCCTCCTACGATCTCGGCCACCATGAAGGCTAAGGTCATGGAGAAGACGATGGTCAGTTCTCGCGATCCCCGACCGCGATGGTGCTCATGTGTCTTTTCGCTCATTTTACTCTCATCTTAGAAAGACGGTTATGCAGTGAGTGCCGTCTCAAGACTGAGGGATCTCCGGTGTGAGTTCCCTCTCTCGGGCTAACCATCTCTCCATTTTGGGGGGCCGTTCATCTCCCCTACTGATATCGAAGGGCGATGTAAACAGATGGCAGCGAGGGGGCCAAAGCCCCCTCTCATAAATATACCTTGCTCTCCCTAGTGTGTCAAGGATAGTATGGTGAGGGGCTTAGCTCTCCCTAAGAGGCTCTCTCCTGAATTGCGGCAACGCTAGATTTCCGAACGGCGGCGATAATCCCTTCCTTGAGGGAGAGCCAAGGGCTGGTCGGGCAGACGGCCGATGGTTCCGTGACGGCGATGAAATCCTCGGTAACGGCATCCAGGGCTTGGAGTAGGGTAGCCTCTTGGATGGCGTGCATCTGTCCACGGATGACAAAGGGGCCTACATAGGCCGTCACCGGGCGGGCTACCTTGTGAACGGTGATGAATTCCTCACTGATGACCTTCGTCTCCTCGAAAAGCCAGGCCATGATTATCCCCTCCTTGTTTATAATCAGGGATGGTACAACCATGGGACGGACGCCCGGGTCGGTGGCTAGAAGGCGGATCGAGGCCTCTGTAAGGGAGAGAATGAGCCGAAACCGGTCGTTGAGGATGTCCAAGAAGCGTCGAGGCGGCCGCGTCACTAGCGTTCCTTTCATCTCATAGGAATCTGAGTAAAGGGCTACCTCATACCTTGCTTCGCTCAAGAGTTCCTGGTTCATAGGCTTCTCCTAGGCTGAGGGGTTCATCTCCTTTATTTTATCATCCCCTTATCAACAAGGCAAAGCGATGAGAAGGAGCGTTTTCCCTTAGCCGATAGGGGGAGGGAAGCAAGAAGAGAGTCCGGGCCGAAGAGCCTGCGGGAGGTAACAATCTATCGCCGCTTCTGCCCAAACTCTCCTTTCCGATTCTACTGTAAAGGCGAACGTTTGACGAGCCTTACTTTGGTACCAATTCCCTTGTCTTGGCCAGGCTGGCTACTCGTCCGGGTGAATGTGGGCTCGGAACCCGAGTTTTGGGAGAAGGAAGGGCTGTTGGAGGAGGCGTGTCGTGTGGGCGTCTGCGAGGGGTGGGGATATTGTTTAGGTAATTCTATGCGCAGGGACAGAACTAACCTTAAGGGGTAATGGCCCGTCCTATCCCCATCGTCTCCAACTCACCTGGTACCGAGGTCCGTAGAACTTTCTCCTATCTTTCGTTTGCCTGGTGCTGCTCCAGAGGAGAGAGGGCGTTATCTACACCTATTCAGAGCCGAAAAGGAGAGAGCATCTTGGTAACATCATCATTTGTACGTAAAGTATCCCTGTGGGATGGAAAAGGAACCATCTTCATTCGGCAACATTTTCATTTGACTTGACACGTAGAGGGGAGGAAATTTTAAGGTTCAAGGGGAGGCAACTTCTCCAGGCCACATCTCCGCGCCGCCGAGGTGACGATCTCGGTCAACTCCTTCTCCACCTCTGGCGAAATCTCTTTAGGTTGATAGGCGGCGATGATCTCCTCGGCTCGTTCTTGTGCCCGCTCTACTATGCTCTTTCCGGCCTCGCTCTCCCAGGCCTGTCGAGTGCGGCGATCGATGACTGAGGAGGGGATGAACTGCTCCCGGCGAAACCATTCTCGGGTATGCTTGGTGCTCAAAAAACTGCCCTGATGGCCTACTTCTCGCATCAGCTTCAGAGGGATCATCTCTTCTCCGGTGGCGATGCCCTCTATTAGGCGGCGGGCCATCCCGATGATCTCGTTATCGATGACCAGTTTCTCTTCGCTCTGGCAACTCTCGAACTCCAGCATCCCCGCTCCGGAGATCATGTTCACTCTGGCCAGGGCGCCCAGGAACGCCCCCAAGGCAGATTCCAGCCCTGCTTGTCCATCCAAGAGTTTGGCGTCGCTCATCCCCAGGTAAGCATGGGTGGGGAGGCTCAGGTACTTTCCGATCTCTGTGTAGGCGCAATCGATCATGATAGTCTCGATGGCGGCCATGGGGGTGGTGCCCTGACGCATGTCGAAGATGGCGGGCGAGCCGCCGTAGACGATAGGAGCCCC
>DAOULQ010000198.1:0-13289 GCA_034419095.1 Anaerolineae bacterium
AAGGTGACTTATGCAGGCGGGATTGCTGAAGTCGCCAGAGTGATCCATTCTGTCAGAAACAAACTGGTACACGGTGGTGAAGACGGTTTAGAGCTAACCAGGCTTGTTGATTACGCACTGAGAATGCGGTCTCAAGCGCTAATAGCACGTCTCGGTTATCTACTTGAGACATTGGAAGTTCCACTTCCAACGCACCAAGAGGAGAAATTGTTATCTGGAATCACCAGGTCCAAGACATATTTGGGCTCCCTCAGAAGGTGGGGCAAAGAGGGGCATTACAATAAAAAATGGCAAATAGTAATAAACGTGCCTAGAGAGAGACTCTTTGCCGAAATTCGTATTGTCTAGAAATGATCGCTCAAAAATTCGTTAATCAATACGCTATAGGATCTCAAGTCGATTTATTAACAGCAGAGCGTGATGTTGTTCTTACTTATACCCTGAAAATACTGGGTGACGCTTCACTGCCAGGCCGCTTGACTTTTAAGGGTGGTACTTGTCTCAGAAAGATTTATCTGGGTCGAACTGGGCGTTTTTCTGAGGATCTTGACTTCACAGCGCTAGACGCAAGCCACCCTGATGATCCTATTTTAGCCCTTGCAGCATTATTAGATGGGAAAACCTTTTACGACATCGCTTTTTCCATACCTACCCAAGATCTCTACGTTCGAGAAGATGCAAAGGCCTGTGGAGTACTCGTTGAGTATTCACATGAGTGGAACCCGAAAGCACAATTTGAGGTTCAGATCAGCTTTCGAGAAGAACCAATACTACCCACAGAACTAAGGCCTCTGATTACAGAAGGTTATTTCAAACGCTTGGAAATTGACCCTCCACTCGTTCGCGCATTACACTTTGAAGAAGTTGTCGCTGAGAAAATACGTGCCTTCTATCAACGTGGTACTACAAGAGATCTGTACGATCTCTTTCTACTTGGTCAGCGCCCCTTCGATAGGGATCGTGTCCGAGCCCTTTCTGTGATTAAATGCTGGTCAGTAAATGATTCGTTCGATCCCAGCCGACTATTCGATAGAATACAAACCGGGGGCTTCGACCGGACTGACTTGGCTAGGCTGGTTCCCAAGCGTCAGCTACTAGAGACAGAAACCATAATCACTACATGCCAAAGAAACTACCGCTTCTTAAATGCTTTATCTCCGAATGAATTACTCCTCGCTCAGGACCAACATCGTAGTCGTAACGACCTATTTGAAATTATAGTTGCAAACGTTAGGCAACTATGACAGTGATCGTAATGATGACGACCATAACGAGGTAATAATCTATGCCCCTCATCATCGACGGACACAACTTGATAGGCCAGATGTTAGACATCTCCCTCTCCGACCCCCATGATGAGGAGAAACTGATCGCTCGTCTAGAGGAATACCATCGAGAGAGGGGGACACCCATCATCGTGGTCTTCGATCCCGGGCAATCGCCCCCTCCCGCCAAGAGACTACGGGGCAAAGGGATCAAAGTCCTCTTCGCCCCTCCAGGCTCCAAAGCGGACACGCTGATAATCAACCTCATAAAGAAAAGCCCCTACCCCAGGGGCCTAACCATCGTCTCCTCGGATCGGGAAGTGCGCCGAGCAGCCCGGGCCAGACGAGCCAAAAGGATGACCGCTCAGAGGTTCGCCCGGCTACTATCCCGCCCTAAAAGGTCTCAGGTCAAGGAACCAGCGATCAAAGAAAAAGAACTCTCCTCTTCCGAAGTGAGGGAGTGGATGGCGATCTTCGAAAAGAGAGAGCAAAATTAAGCGAAGAGGCCTCCCCTAAAGAAGGCCGCTTTCCATATCGAGTAGTGGCTAGGAGAGTCTAGGTCATCTTCGCCACGATATCGGGAACCCAAAATCCAAGTACCATTCACAATGGAAGCAAGAGTGGCAGAGGAACTTGGTCCTGGCTAGATAGGAAACAGAGGGCAACGCCACGATAGTCATAGCCGAGGTCCAATAGTCCTGTGCGAGCAAATGCTCGGACTGCGCTCTTCATGGCCACGGACCCGCTCCCGGGGTTCCTGGACGGCCTTATCGGAGAGGCCGACGATGGTAACAGCAGGTAGGCCAGCCGAGATATCCACCTCCACCTGGATGACAGCCCCCTCTAACCCCACCACGGCAAACTCATCTTTGTCGCATTTGATATGAGAGATACCGCCAAGATGTTGACAGCGGGGCGACATCGTTGTATACTAGAGGCATTGTTTTCCTCTGTACCCTCCCGCGGATGTGGGTAGCAAGGTCAACGGGATGGCAAAGCGAAAAGCCCTTCGAACCCGCAGGAAAAGAAAGGCCGGACATCTCCAGGCTGGGGGTATATCTTTAGACCTCGAGAACCGCTGTGTTACCAAGGGTAAGGTGACCTTTCACTTGACGCCCAAGGAGTGTGCTTTGCTCCAGACTTTCATGAACAACGGCGGTACAGTACTCACCCGCAAGTTCCTCATGAAGAGGGTGTGGGATACCGACTGGACGGAGGATACAAGGACGTTGGATGTCCACGTTCGATGGCTGCGTGAGAAGATCGAGGATAACCCGAGCAAGCCGGTATATTTGCGAACTGTGCGTGGGGTAGGATACCGATTCGAGGTGCCGGAGTAGTCCCCCGTGTTTGTTTTTGCTTGATGGGCGCTTTTCTAGTATCCTCAGGTAACCTTTTTCCACCACCGCTTCACTTATTGTCTTCAGCGGTCTCGTTTGATTGGAGAGAGGGAAGAGGAGTCGTTCCATGAAAAAAGCGATCGCTCTTTTGGTCACCATTTCCATCCTTATGGGAGTCTCGGGCTGTGCCCTTAGTGAATTGGTGTCTCAAGCACCTACAGCGACCCCTACGCCCTCTAGGACACCTAAGCCCACCTTCACCCCTTTGGTCACAGAGACACCAACTCCGGAGGCTACTCCCACGGCCACGAATACCCCAGTCACCGTTCCCACCGATACCCCAGCCCTCCTGCCGACGGCGACGCCTATGGCCACGAATACCCCTATCCCTCCCCCCACTCCTACCTCACCACCTCCGCCTCCAACCGCCACTCCCACTCACACCCCTGCACCAGTGGTCTACGCTTGTTCCTACGTGGAGGGCAGCAGGAAAACGACAGCGGCAGGGAAGCCAGGGGAGGGACAACCCTCCGCAACCATAGAAGGCTATATCGAGGATGCGGCAGGCAATAGACGCAATGGCATTGCCGTCTATTTTGAATTTCCCACGGCTAACCCTCCAACCGAATGTGTGATCAGTGGAGCCGGTACATGGGGGCCTGGTCAGTTCAAATTCGACCGATACGCTGGCGAAGGAGGGGGGTTGGGACCGGACGTCCAATATTATTTGACCATTAAGCAGAGTTGCGATCCTGGCGCCCCGGCTCTATCCGCACGGGAGGATTTCAGGTATAAGTGGTGGGCCTCTGGCCATCAGTACGACATTAAGTTCAGGTGTAGTTACTAGTTGTTGAGTTGAGGTGGTTGGATGATAGAGAAGATCAGTTGGCTGGGACACGCCAGTTTCAAGATCGGGGACGATAAGGTGGTCTATATCGACCCTTGGAAACTGGGCAGGGCTGAGCCGGCCGATATGATCTTGGTCACCCACTCCCACTACGACCACTGTTCGCCCCAAGATGTGGCTAAGTTGCAAAAAGAGGGGACGGTGATCGTCACCGTGGCCGACTGCGCTGGTAAGTTCAGGGGTGACGTGCGCATCATGAAACCTGGGGATAGTCTAAAGATAGACGAGGTGACTATCGAGGCCGTGCCCGCCTATAATACCGATAAGCCCAATCATCCCAGGGCTGCTGGTGGGGTGGGGTTCATAATCGAGATGGGCGGGAGCCGCATATACCATGCTGGGGATACGGATTTGATCCCGGAGATGGACGAGATCGAGGCTGACATAGCCCTTCTCCCCGTGGCGGGACCTACCATGACTGCTGAGGAGGCAGCCCAGGCCGTGGAGAGGATCAACCCCCGGGTGGCCATCCCCATGCATTATGGGGAGATCGTGGGCTCCCGAGCCGATGCAGAGAAATTCAAGCGACTTTGCAGTTGCGAGGTGCGGATTCTGGAGCTGGAAAGATAGGCATCAGGGGGATAGCGCGGAAGAGCGGTCTCAACAGGAGGCCGCTTTTTCATCATCGGAGATAGAGGTTTGAAGGAAGTCATGGCATAGTAAAGCGAAGATCCATCGTTTTCATGGTCTCATGGAGAGGAATATGAGCCATAGTTGACATTTGTACAAAATCGTTGTACAATTGTACAAAATATTTGTACAAAGGCATAAGCGATGCTTGAAGAGTTATTTTCATCTAATGTGCGTGTCCAGTTGCTGGTCATTCTTCTCACCAACCCTGATGAAGGGTTTTACATCCGTCAACTGGCCCGACGGATGGGGGAACATCCTTACGCCGTTCAGCGGGAACTGCGGCGGTTAGAAAGGTTGGGTCTTTTAACCTCCCATACCCGAGGGCGCATGAAATACTATTCCGTTGAGCGAGATTTCCCCTTGTACCCAGAGCTGAAGCGCATCATCCTCAAGACAGCAGGGCTGGGCGATCTGCTGCGACAGAAGTTGCAGAACGTGGGCTCTATCGAATCTGCCTTCATCTACGGTTCGGTGGCCGCGGGAGAGGAGGATGTGGCCTCCGATGTCGATTTGATGTTGGTGGGGGAGGTAGATCCTCTCGCTCTCGCTCCAATGATAGCGGGCTTAGAAGAACGTCTAGGACGTTCTATTAACTGTGTTGTCTATAGCCCTGAAGAGTTCAAGGAACGGAAAGACCAAAGGGATCCCTTCCTTGAAGATGTCTTAAAGAGCCCTATAGTTATGCTGGTCGGGCGTGAAGATGAGCTATCGGGAATTGGTGCAGAAAGGGCTGATTAAGCCTTGCCGAGCCAGGCCAAGGCAGGTAGAACGGCGGTTACACGACGCCGCGCAGCACTTGACCGATGCCGGAGAGCTTATAAGTCGCGATAGTTTTGACAACGCATACCGCCTTGCCTATGATGCTGTCCTGACAGCGGCTGAGGCGTTGATGCTCTCTAGAGGCTACCGAGCCCGCGAGAAAGAGCATCACAAGATAGTGGTTCGTTTCACGAAGTTGGCGCTTGGCCCCGAGTTTGCTTCACCAACCGACCTCTTCGATCAGATGCGGCGCAAGCGACATCAGATATATTATGAAGGTCTGGGATTCATCTCCAGGGGGGAAGCCGAGAAGGTACTAGCCTTTGCGAGGGAGTTTGTAGAGGAGTTGAGAGAGATAGCAACGGGACAGAGACGGCTCGACTTTGAATGATATCTGGGGTAAGTGTCAATTACTTTTCCCCCCGGAGTTGTGACGCGAGAACGCGCTTATGATCAGCCCACACCTCCTTGCTCTCTTGGAAGCCATCCTGGTTACCATCCTGTGGTCATCCTCCTTCATTCTAATCAAGTTGGGCCTAGAGGAGTTGCCCCCTTTTCTCTTCGCTGGGCTGCGCTATTTTGGGGGCTTCTTGGTTCTTCTGGCCTTCGCCCTGGTGCTGAGGAGGCAGGGGCTGCCCCAGGCCCTGGGCCTCCGCAGATGGGCCAAGTTGGTGGGGGTGGGCATCGCAGCATATACTCTGGGCAATGGTTTTCTTTTCGTATCGCTCACCATGATCCCTGCGGTGACGGCCTCCTTTATACAGGGCCTGATACCTCTTCTGGTAGCGGTCTTGGGGGTGCTTCACCTTCGGGAGCGGCCCTCACTCCTTCAAGCAGGGGGCATATTGCTAGCCTTAGTCGGGGCCTACATCTTCTTCCCCCTCGATGTGGCCGCGGGGCAGGCTATGGGAATCATCATCGCCTTGGGGGCGGCGCTCTCCTTCGCCTATCAGATGATACTCGTTCGAGACCTCTCCCGGGATGGCATCCCCGGCCCCTTGTGGTTGACCATTATCAGCCTGGGGATAGGAGGTGGGCTCCTTTTTCTGCCCGCGGCCTTCGAACCGCTGCCTCGACTGACCATGATCGGCGTAGTGATTCTCCTGTGGCTGGTTCTGGTCAACACAGCCTTCGCCCATTTGCTCTGGAATCATGCCCTGGAACACCTCAAGGCCTTCGAGCAGGCTATGGTGGCGAATACCATGCCCCTGCAGATAGCTCTCTGGGCCTGGCTCTTTCTGGGGGAGGAAGTGACGCTTAGGATGGTTGTGGGTCTAGTGGTTGTCGTTTTTGGCGTCTTTGTGGTGCAGGCCGATAGATATATCTGGAGCCTCCTGAGGAGGTTTGGCTGAGGGAGGGAACCATAGTCAATCTGTTTGCTCTGTGCAAGGCCGTGATTCCCGGGTGGAAGGGTTAGCATGTCAGAACGGGACATATTAGGCTTGGTCCTCTCTTATATCTTCGCTTTCGGCCTCATAGGGTTGACGGAGGCGGTGAGGGTCTGGCGGGGGTGGCCTACGGAGTTCACCCGCAAAGTCATCCATATCGCTGCTGGCTCCTGGGTGATAGGCATCGTTTACATCTTCGACCATTGGTGGTGGGGGGTCGTCCCTACGGCCAGTTTCGTGATCCTCAACTACATCTTTTATCGCTTTACCATCTTCAAAGCGATGGATACCCGGGGTTCGACGCCGGGAACCGTCTATTTCGCCCTCTCCATTACCATCCTCCTCCTGCTCCTCTGGCCGCGGGGCCAAGAGAGGGTAGTCGCCGCGGGGGTCATGCCCATGACCTGGGGGGACGCTTTTGCCTCTTTAATAGGGGTGCGATGGGGACGCCATCGGTACCAGGTCCTGGGCAGCCGTCGCTCCTGGGAAGGCTCGGCGGCCATGTTCGTTTTCAGTCTGGTGGCCACCTTTCTGGTACTCCTGATAGGTTTGCCCCTCTCCCCAACCGAGGGCTTTCTCTACTCCTTCCTCATGGCTCTAGGGGCTACCCTGATGGAGGCTTTCTCCCCCTGGGGTCTGGACAACCTTAGCGTGCCCCTCTTCTCCACGGGGCTTCTCTATCTATTGCTGGCGGCCTAGATGCTTTACTTAGTTGGTGGGTTTCTCTTGAGTCTCACTATATCTGCTGTCGCTTATCGAAGCCGCTCTCTCTCCCGGAGCGGGGTCTTGGGAGCCATAGTGGTGGGCACCATCACCTTTGGGCTGGGAGGCTGGAGGTGGGGTCTATTGCTCATAGCCTTCTTCGTCCTGGCTACTCTCTTATCTCATTATAGAAGGGGCCAGAAGCAAGCGCTGGCGGAGAAGTTCGCCAAGGGACACCGGAGGGATTTAGGGCAGGTCCTGGCCAATGGAGGCCTGGGAGCCCTTCTGGCTATCCTTTATTTCCTCCGACCGAACGATCTCTTCTTTTTTGCCTTCTTGGGGAGCATGGCCGCGGTAAGTGCCGATACCTGGGCTACCGAATTAGGGGTCCTGAGCCCCAGTTCGCCTCGGCTCATCACCACGGGGAAGGTAGTGCCCGTAGGGACCTCAGGGGGCGTCACCCTATGGGGTATAATGGCCTCTATAGCGGGGGCGCTGACCATGGGGGGCGTTGCTTGGCTACTTCTGGCTCCAATAAGAGCCACCTCTATATTCTTTCTGGCCTCCTCCAGTGGTCTTCTGGGTTCCCTTTTCGACAGCCTTCTAGGGGCTACGCTTCAAGGCCTCTATCTTTGTCCTCGGTGCCGGGTGGAGACGGAGAGGGTGGTTCACCGTTGTGGCTACCAGACCACCCATATCCGTGGCTGGCATTGGTTTAACAATGACCTGGTCAACTTCGCCAGTTCGCTTTTAGGGGCTATAGTAGCCTCTCTTCTCCATTCCTCAGGATGCCGAATGTACTGATCTTTGCCTAAACCGCTCAAGAGAAGCAGTGAGGAGCCAAGGGCCCCTCTCTGCTGCATACCGTTGCCGGATCTACTCCGAGCGCAAGGTAAGGTTACCCAGGCCCATCCGGACCTTGATAACCAGGGTGTTCTCGGCCTCCTCGAAGGCATCGTTTACATACTCTTTCTCTTCCAATCTGCGGAAGCCGTAGATATCCGTATCCGATACCTCTTCCTCTAGTATAACTCTGGTTCCTGTGGATGCCGGCACGATGATGGTTACCTGGCTGATCCCGGTTTCGATCCTCGCCTCAGCCGAACGGTTAAGCGGCCCGGTGAAATCGAGGGTGTAACGGCCGAGGCCGCCCTTGAAAGTCATCTTCTCGAAATTAGCGTACCCCAGTCCTAGGATATCGAACTCCGAGGCCCCGGTCTCGATCTCTATCCTCTCTAACCCTTGGGGGTTCGGTTCCTCGAAGGAAACGATGCTCCTGGTAGCGCCGGTGCGCATCTCTAGATTGGTGAGGCGCAGCCCGCTCAAATCGAAATCGCCACTGAAAGCCCCGGCCTCGACACGCAGCGACAAGGGTATCTTCTTTGTCAGCCAGACCTCCCAGTCGTTGCGCACCCTTTCGGTGGGTAGGCCCTTGGTCTCTCCTTGGGGGCTTATCTCCACCCTGGCCTTGCCTGCGCTGGAGGAGTATTCCACCTCCGGTTCCAGCCGGTTTACGTTATAGGTGACCTCTCCTTCTAAGAGATCGGCGGCTCCAGGCTTCAGATGGAAGTTGGCCGCGCCGAAGCGGAGAAGAACCTCAGCGCTCTCAGCGTCGCCCAAGGGGACCAGGAGTTCCTTGGTGCGCAGTTCGCCCACCTCTAAACCGGGGATGGAGGAGATATCGCAGGCCACAAACAGAAACGCTCCACAAATAAGAGGTATCAAAACCTTTCTCATAGTAGTCCCCCTTCCCTAAAATCGAGTTTACCATTGCCTCTGTTAATACGCAAAGCCGCGAGGAAGGTTTCGCGGCTCTCTAGGCTGGGTCACTAATAGATGCGTTATCGAGGGTCGAGTTTGGTCAACGCCTTCCGCAAAACAGCGATTCGATTCTTGCCTGTCCGCTTGGCCTGCAGCATCGCCTTGTCCGCGGCGTCGACTAGCGCTTTGACGCTATCGGCGTGATGGGGGTAGGTGGCTACCCCGAGGCTGATGGTTATCCGACCGATGGTCTGGCCGTCTTGCGTTGAGAAGCGATGTTCCCTCACCTCCTCTAGCAGCCTCTTGGCGAGGAACCTAGCCTCCTTTGTCTCCGTCTCCGGCAGGATGACGGCGAACTCCTCCCCGCCATAACGAGTCAGGGTGTCAGTCCGCCTACTCACTTTGGACATCAGTTGGGCTAACTCTTTCAAGAGATCGTCTCCCGCTAGATGGCCGTAAAGGTCGTTATAGGCCTTGAAATCGTCGATATCGAGGATGATGAGGGAAACCGGGCGACCGTACCGTTCGCTCCGATGGATCTCCTTCTCTAGCGTCTCATAGAAGTAGCGGAGGTTGTAGAGGCCGGTGAGGCCATCGGTGAGGGCTAACCGTTTGGTTTCCTGATAGAGGCGTGCGTTCTCCATGGCCACAGCCAACTGGTCGGCCAGGGTCTGCAAAGTATCAAGGTTTCTCTCATCAAAGGCGTTCAATTCCGCGCTCTGTACATCCAGGACGCCAATGATTTTCTCGCCGAGGCGGATGGGGATGGAGAGTTCCGAGCGGGTATCAGGTAGTGCGGGGTGGGGGATATAATGAGGATTCAGGCCGACATCGTTGACCAGCAGGGGTTGACCATGCCCGGCTACCCATCCTATGATACCCTCCTCTCCGACTTTCAGCTGCAACCCCTCTTCAGCGATGGCGAGACCAGCTTTCCCTGTACCCGCTTTATAGACGGCATATTCAGAACCAGGGTCTATTTGGAAGACATGCACATGGTCATAGCCGAAATTTTGGGCGATGAGGTCTACCACCTGAGGGAGTAAGGCGTCCATCTCCAGGATGGCCGCCGCTTTTCTTCCCACCTCAGCGATGGTGCGCCTCTGCGCACTACGCCGCTGCTCCTCTTCATAGAGGCGGGCGTTCTCGATGGCGATGGCCGCTTGGTTGGCGAAGGTTTGAAGTAGTTCCACCTCTCTTTTTGGGAAATGGCGGGGCTGAGTCCAGTTGACCCACATGGCTCCCAGGGTGGTGGTCGCTGTGCGGAGGGGGAGACAAGCGGCGGCACCGAAACCAGCTTTGATCATCCCTGGGTTGACCCATTCTCTGGCCTCGGGGACGTTGGGGATGATGACCGCTTCTCCTGCCTGTACTACTTTGGCGGTAACTCCCTCAGCGCGGGGGTCAGAGGCCTTTCTTAACTCCTCAGTGTAGTTCACGGTGGCTCTCAATTCCGCCTCTCCCTCGGGGAGTGTAAGTATGATGGTAGCGGAATGGCCACCCGTCGCATCCACTGCCGCTTGGATGATGAATTGGAGGGTATCGCTTAGGTCGAGGGTAGAGCCGATGCGGCTGCTGGCCTCAAAGAGTCGAGAGAGGTTAGCGAAATCGCTTTGGCTTCGTTCATAGAGGCGAGCGTTCTCGATGGCCACGCCTATGTGGCTACCCAAGATGGAGAGGAGTTGAAGGTCGTGATCGGTTAAGGGTCTCTTATCATCTGATTCCACGTTGAGAGTGCCCAGGGTAGTTCCACCGCTCATCACGGGGACGCAGATTTCGCAGGTGATCTCAGGATGGGAAGCGACGTAATCGGGGTCTTGACTGACATCGCGTATGAAGGCGGGCTGGCCAGTGCGGGCCACGCGGCCTACCACACCTCGCTCTAGAGGTATGAAATCGGGCGCAGTCTCTCTATCGTAGCCTATCTGGGCTTGTAATCGCAACCCTTCCCCCTCCACCAGGTAGATACCTATTAGATGGTAGCCAAAAGTGGAGGAGAGTTCTTCGACCACCCGGTGGAATACCTCCTTTAGGTCGAGGGTGGCGTTGATGACCTCCGATACTCTATGTAAGGCTGTGATCTCTCTCAGCCGTTTATGTGCCTCCTCCTCCGCCTGCTTGCGTTCGGTGATATCTCTAGCGATGCCGAAAGTACCGATGATCTTCCCTTTATTATCGCGGAAAGGCATGATGGACGTCAAACACCACGTTTCTCGACCATCGAGCCATATTTCCTTTTGTTCTTCGGCCATCAAAGGCTGACCTGACTGCATCACTTCCTGTTCGCTGACGCAGAACTGCCGGGCGGGCTCCTCCCCGAAGAAGTCAAAGTCCGTCTTGCCTACGGCCTCGGCCGGCTCGCTGAGGCCATGCATATCGGCGAGAGCCCTGCTTACTCTAACGAAGTGGCCTTGGGTGTCCTTAAAGTAGATTCTGTCGGGAATATTATTCATGAGGGTGTGAAACAGGTCGCGCTCGCGATCCAGTGCTTCCTCCATCCGCTTTTGCTCGGTGATGTCCCGGAAAATTCCGAGAATCATTTTTTGGCCCTCAAGTTCAAAGGTGCTGGCTTTGATGGCCACATCTTTGATTTCACCCTTTTTTGTAATGACCTGAGTTTCCAGAACCTGCCCTTCCTTTTCTTTGAGGTGCTGTTTGAAAGTTCTGCTAAATTCTCCTTCGATTTCTTCTGGGGGATGGAGAATCCGCTGATGTTTACCAACAACTTCTGATTTCTCTCTGCCAACCAATGCCGATGCCACACGGTTACAGTCAACTATTACACCCGTTTCGGCATCAGCGATGAAGATAGCATCCATTGCCTCTTCAAATTGCTTTCTGTATCTTTCTTCTGATTTTCTTAAAGTCTCCTCTGCCTGCTTTCGCTCGGTGATGTCACGCACGATCACGAGGTCGGCAGGTTTTCCCTGATATGTGATTATACCCGCGTTTAGTTCAGCATATAACTTACTGCCATCCTTACGCGCGAGTGCTGTCTCGTATATCGGCGTGACATCCTGGCCTGCCATACGCCGCTTATAGCGATCTACCAGTTTGGGAAGCTCGTCGGGATGGACATAATCGGTAAAAGGAGTGTCAATAAACTCTTGGACGGTGCCCCCCCACATTTCTGCTAAACGCGGGTTGGCATATCTTATTATTGTGTCCTGAATAATAACAATGCCGTCATTCGCTCGCTCAGCGACGTTGCGATATTTCTCTTCGCTCTCCAGTAGCGCCTCCTCCGCCCGCTTGCGCTCGGTGATCTCCCTGGCGATGCCAATTACCTCGACGGCCTTTCCCCCTCTCTTGACCGGCCTGCCCAGTGCTTCAAGGGGCACTCTTTCACTTTGTTTGGTGATCATTTCGATTTCGATGGGAGGAGCAGGCTGTCCTCTCAACAGCCTCTGGAACAGGTTGAGGCAGGCTGGGATATACTTCGGGGGCAGGAACTCTCTGAAATGCTTACCTAGTAGTTCCTCCTCGCTGTAGCCCGACATTCTCTCCCCCGCTGGGTTTATGAAGGAGAACCTGCCGAGCAGATCCAGGCTGAAGATCGCGTCCCCGGCGGTCTCTAACAGGGCTTTGTATCTCTCCTCAGCCCCCGGTCTTGCGTCTTCCTTTTCACCTTTTGTCATGATCCCTTAGTCCATCCCAAGCCATGAACTTTTGCATGAAACCAACTCTCTAACGAAGAGAATAGCAGATTGCGATCATCTTGGCAGTATAGTTCCCACCTATCAGAGTGGGTTTCGCACAATAGTGATTCAGTTGGCCGCAGCACCGCGGCTGGTCACCCAAAGAAAAGCCTGCTTCCCCAGGCGCTGTGGAAAGCAGGTATAAAAGATCCCTCGCTTTCGGCGGCCTGGCGATCATAGTTCCCTTGGGAGCGTTAGACCCATGGCTTTGCGCCCCCACCTTTCGATGGGTTAGCCCTTATCGTCGCGAGAATGCACCGATCTATGTTCGTTTGTTGTGTCGAGTTTATCACATTGTATATTGGGGAGTCAATAGCGAAATGGTACTAGGCGTGGAGAACAAATCGAACGTTACAATTACCAGGGCCAGCCAATTCCTGGAAAAGGCGTACCCCGGAGAGCGATCCTGAAAGCGGTATGGTTTCTTTTCTTAGCCTGAACGTAGAATATGCTCCCGCTTAAAGGCTTGGGACCTAGGATGTCCGGGTTTCTGAGGCCACCACGAAGGCTAGGGCGTACTCTTGTGAGTGGGAGAGGCTGACGGCGAAATCCGTTAGTCCCAGAGCACGGGCGCGCTCTAGGGCGGAGCCGTGGAGATAAACCTGGGGCTGGCCCAGGGGGTCGGGGAGGATCTCCATCTCTGGCCAGGATAGGCCATATATCCCCGTTCCTAAAGCCTTGGAGATCGCTTCCTTGGCGGCGAAACGAGCGGCGAGTTCCGCTACCCTCCCCCGACAGTGGTCGACTTCGGCTTGGGTGTAGATGCGCTCCAGAAAGCGATCGCCAAAGCGCTCTAGGGCCTTGGCGATGCGCTCGATCTCTATTATATCCACCCC
>DAOULQ010000199.1:0-2889 GCA_034419095.1 Anaerolineae bacterium
AAGCAAAACCACAGGCGAGGCATGGTTCCCTCGTCTGAAAGCCCCTGTGTGGCGATCTGATCACTTTCACCCCTCAAGGGGCGAAGAGAGCCTCTCCTTTGCCTTAGCCAGAACCTCCTTCATCACCCCGTCGAGTTTCCCCTCTAGAGAGCAACCCGCAGCCTGGGGGTGGCCGCCGCCCCCGAAATATTGAGCGATGGAGGAGACATTGATCTCCGGTCTGGATCTAAGGCTTACCTCTATCAGGTCTTCTTCCCTCTCCCTGAAGACGATGGCTATATCCGCTTGGTCCACGGAAGCCAAGAGGTTGACCACTCCATCTCCCCGGTCAGCGCTGGCTCCGTACCGACCCCGCATAGCCATAGTCTCGGTAGCCCAGACCATTCGCCCATCCAGTCTCAGGCTCTCGATTATCGCGCCCCAAAGAAGAAGGGTGGAGAGGTCCCAACCACGGAAGACCTTCTCCGTGATCTCGTTTAATGAAGCCCCGGCCTTCATAAGTTGGGTGGCTATCTCCAAAGTTCGGACCGTAGTATTCGCCGTCCTGAAGCCTTGGGTATCGGTGACCAGGCCAGTGAGGAGATAGGTAGCCAGAAGAGGGTCTAGCGGTATCTTTAAATCGGGCAGGAGGTCGTATATGATCTCCGCCGTGGCCGCGGCCTCCCTATTCACCAGGTTGACCGTTCCGAAGAACCTATTGGTAACGTGATGATCGATGTTAAGGAGGGGCAAGCCTGACTCTTTTACCCTTTCCCCCAAGGAGCCGAATCGGCCAAGGTCGCTGGTGTCGAGGGCGACAGCCAAATCTTCGTCCCCAGGTCCTCGGGCTTCAAACCGCTCACTTCCTGGAAGGAAGGTAAGCATCGAGGGGAGGAGATCCTCACAGGCTAAAGTGGCCCTACCCCCCATCTTCTCCAGGGCTCGGGCCAAGGCTAAAGCGGACCCGATAGCATCCCCATCGGGTGCCAGGTGGGCCATGATATAGGCTCTCCTCGTACCCCGAAGCAACTCCAAGGGGGTCATTCGCCCTCCAACCGCTGAAGCAGGTTGGCGATCCGCTGCCCCCGCTCCAGGGAGTCGTCTAGATGGAAGAACATCTCCGGTATATAGCGCAACGATAACCGCGCTCCCAACTCCCGACGCAGGAACCCCCCGGCTTTCTTGAGACCCCGTAACGCCTCTTGCCGCTCCTCCCGATTACCCAAAGAACTGATATACACGTGAGCGCGTTTCAGATCGGGGCTTGTCTCCACAGCCACAACCGTTAAGCCTTCTAGGCGGGGGTCCTTCACCTTCCTTCGCAACAATTCGCTTAACTCCTCCCTGAGGAGCCCGTTCACCCTCCTCTGCCTGCGGCTGGGCATACCTATCCCACCCTCTCCTTCTTGTAGACTTCTATGATATCCCCTTCCTCAAAATCTTCGAAGCCATCCAAGCCTATACCACATTCGAAGCCCGCGGCCACCTCCTTCACCCCGTCCTTGAACCGCTTCAGAGAGGCGATCTGGCCATCGTAAAGTACCTCCCCATCCCGGATCACCTTGGCCTGAGCGTTGCGGCGGACCTCCCCTTCCTCCACGTAAGCGCCAGCCACCTTCCCTCGCTTACTGATGTGGAAGACCGCTCGCACCTCCACGCGGCCCAGGACCACATCCTCGTATACCGGCTCCAAGAGCCCTTTGAGAGCCTTCTCCATATCTTCGATGAGTTTATAGATCACCTCATATTGGCGGATCTCCACCCTCTCCACCTCAGCCATAGAGCGGGCAGTAGGCTCAACCTGAACGTTGAAGCCGATGATGATCGCCCCCGAGGCGATAGCCAGGTTCACATCCGACTCGGTGATGCCTCCCGTCCCTTCACGGATGATCCTCACCCTGAGGTTCTCATCCCCCAACCTCTCTAATGAGTTCCTCACCGGCTCCAGAGAACCTTGGACATCGCCCTTGAGGATGACCAGAAGTTCTTTGACCTTGCCGGCCTGGATCTGATCGTATATCTCATCCAGACTGAGGCGCGGAGGTCGACGTCCCGCAGCCACCTCCTTCTCCACACGCTCCTGAGCCAGGGCTTTCGCCCCCTTCTCATCGGGTACAACCTCGAAGGTATCTCCGGCCCTGGGGACATCGGAGAGACCCAGAATGGCTACCGGAGTGGAAGGGGAGACCCTCTTCACCGCTTTCCCTTGATAGTCGAACATGGCGCGCACACGGCCGTAGATATTCCCCATGACTAGATTGTCCCCAACCTCTAAGGTTCCATTCTGGACCAAGACGGTAGCCATGGGACCACGGCTTCTATCGAGTTTCCCCTCGATCGCCGTCCCCATGGCTGGGCGATGGGGGTTGGCTCTGAGCTCGGAAAGGTCGGCAACCAAAAGTATCATCTCCAAGAGGTTATCTAAGCCTTCCTTCTCCCTAGCCGATACCTCCACAGAGATCACATCGCCACCCTGTTCCTCCACGGTCAAGCCCAATTCGGCCAACTGTCGCTTCACCCTGTCTGGGTCGGCTTCTTTCTTGTCGATCTTGTTTATGGCTACGATGATGGGCACCTGGGCCGCCCGAGCGTGATCTACCGCCTCCTTGGTTTGGGGCATCACTCCATCGTCGGCGGCTACCACAAGCACGGCTATGTCGGTAACCTGGGCCCCCCGGGCTCGCATAGCGGTGAAAGCCTCATGACCCGGGGTATCTATGAAGGTTATCTTCCTCCCCCCTCTCTCCACCTGATAGGCGCCTATATGCTGGGTAATCCCGCCAACCTCGCCGGCCACCACGTTGGTCTCTCTGATGGCATCTAGGAGGGTGGTCTTGCCATGATCCACATGGCCCATCACCGTTACCACCGGGGGACGAGCCTCCAGATTCTCAGGCGCTTCTTGGGCGT
>DAOULQ010000200.1:0-11069 GCA_034419095.1 Anaerolineae bacterium
CCCCCGCTCCTATCCCCGCTAACGGATTCCTTATCTCATGCGCTACTACCGCACTCATCTCCCCCAATAACGCTAACCGATCTAACCTCCTCCTCTCTTCCTCCATCTCCCTCGCCTCACTCATGTCCCTAAATACTACCACCACCCCCCTTATCCCTCCCCCCTCTCCCCTCAACGGACTCACACTCACCCCTATCGGCACTACCCCCTCTTCCCCTCTCCTTACCTCTACCTCCCGCCTCACTACCACTATCCCCCTCTCTATCCCCTCCCTCACCACTATCCCCTCATCCCCTAACACCTCCCCTATGCTCCTCCCTTCCAAGCCCTCATGCCCCAATATCTCGCCCGCCGCCCGATTGGCTAAAGTTATCCTCCCCTCCAGGTCCGCCACCAAAAGGCCATCGCTCATATTCTGAAGGACGCTCTCGTTGAACTGCTTCACCGCCGAGAGTTCTCCCACCGTCCTTTTCAACCTTTGGAAGAGGGTAGCGTTCTCCACAGCCACCCCTATCTGGCTCCCGATAGCCTCGATCAGTTCCCGATCGCCAGGATCAAAGCGATGGATGCTCCGCCCATAGATATTCATCACCCCTTGGACTTTGTCCTTCGACTTGAGGGGCACACTGGCCAGAGATCCCCACTCGCCACGTCTCACCCTCATCCCTACCAACTGGGGGTCAGAAGCCAAATCGCTCACCATTAAGGTCTCGCCCCGTTCCGTCACTTGGCGAGCCATCTCCACAGCCTCCTCGGTAGCCCAAAAGCCCTTTTGGACCACTGGAGCGAGCCTCCCATCCTCCTCGCGGATGAGGAATATGATCCCTCCTTCCATCTTCATAAGTTCCAGAACCTTGGTCAGGACCTCGCTCAAGATCTCCTCCAGATCGACAAAGCGGCCCACTGTGGCGGCGATGGCGTTAATGGCCGAGAGATCCTCCGTTCTCTCCAGGAGTTCGCGCCGCATCTCCTTCCTCTCCGTGACATCCTGGAGGATGCATTGGATCACCCTCCGACCATCATAGGCCACCACATTGGCTCTCATCTCCACCGATATATTCGAGCCATCCTTGCACAAGAGGGTCAAATCATCGAGATGCCCAGAACCGGTGAGAAGAGCTGCCTGGAGCCCCTCCATAGCCCGCCGACGATCCTTCAAGGACAAGAGTTCCTCCAAACCCGTGGTTAAGAGTTCATCTTTGCTGTACCCGCTCAGGCTCTCCACCCTGTGATTCACCTCTAGAAGGCTGCCATCGGCCGGACTGATGGTTAATATGGCGTCATTGGCGCTATCTAAGAGTTTCTTATATTTATCTTGCGCTTCCGAAAGTTCCCTCCCCTTCTGGGCCACCTCTCGCCGAAGAGATCTGCTCCAAAGAAGGGCTACCAGGCTGCCCAGAAAAAGAACCACTCCGGCCAAAACCATCGTCACCGGGGTCACAGAGGCTTCAAGGCCCCTCTCAACGGGCAGGCCTAACCAACGACGTTGAATCTGCTCCCGCAAACCCAACTCTTCAAGAGCGGCAAGCCCGTAGTCCAGAGTCCTAAGCAATGTGTGGTCATCCTTGTGGACGGCGAAAGAGTGGTTGACCCGTTCCAGAGGCTCTCCTACGATTTTGACCTCCTCCAGCCCCAGGAGGTGTAGAGTGTATAAGCCAGTGTTTTCATCCCCTACGAAAGCGCGCGCTCCTCCGCTTTGAAGTTCCCTAAGGCCTTGCCCCGCATCCGCTACTTGGAGGAGAACGATCCCTCCTCTCTCGCTTAGGAGTTCGTAGGCCCGACCACCCCTCACCACAGCGACCGTTTCCCCTTCCAGGTCGTCTAAAAAGTCATCCCCAGAGACGAAAAAAGCCACGCTGCTAGAGAGGTAAGGAAGAGAATATGCTTGGCCACTCCCAGGAGTGGGGACCTCTCCCAGAACAGCATCGACCAGCCCTTGGTCTAAGGCTAGGATAGCATCCTCACGACCCATAGGGGAAAAGCGGAACTCCGCCCCCAGCACCATCTCTAAGGCATCCAGAAGGTCAAGGGTGAGGCCCACATACTCCCCTTTCTCATCGAGGTAGGCGAGGGGAGGATCTAGGGGACCAGAAACAACTATCTCCCCCTTGGTAGCCAGCCATCCCTGCTCCTCCGGGGTGAGAGGCGAGGGGGTAGCGGTACGGGCAGTCCAGAGATAATACCCCAAGACGCCCGCTAAGAGAAGCGGAACCCAAATCAGCGCCCTCTTACTTATCCTCTCCACCCCTCATTCTCCTCCCAGACCGACGGAGGGTGGCCGGAAGTATCCCTAAAGCCGCCCGGTACTTGGCTACTGTTCGTCGGGCCAAGGGAAGACCTCGCCTGGTCAGTTCCTTTGCTATCTGGCCATCGCTCAAGGGCTTCTCCTCTTGAGAGATCAACGTTTTGATCAGATCCTTGGCCGGGAGCGAGGCATCGAAGAAGTCGGCTAGAGGTACGATTTGCCCCTGGGGAATCTGGGCGTACTTCTGAGCCATGGCTCGGCTAATAGTAGATTCATGGAGGCCAAGACTTTGAGCCAGTTCGGCTCGGGTAAGGGGCTTGAGATCTCTCACCCCCCCTTCCAGAAACTCCCTCTGTTCCTCTATGAGGGTGGTCATGATGTGATGAAGGGTCTTCCATCGTTGCTCGAAACCGCTAATGAAGAGACGAGCCCGGGCTACATACTCACTAAGGTGCTCGCGTTCCCCCTCCTTCATGGTTCGTTTGGCCAGGAGCTCTTGATAGAGGGGGGTAACCCGAAACCGATACCGCTCCTCATCTGGGATCTCGATGATGAGGCCACCTTCGTGAGCCTGGATGATGATATCGGGGCGGATATAAGGAGATCGGTCCGAAGGGCAGTAAGCCTGGGCGGGGTAGGGGTTCAAGTTATCCCTGATGAACCCCAAAGCCTCCTCCACTTCTGCGACAGTAATACCCAGCGCCTCGGCGATCTCCTCGAACCGCCCCCTCCCCAGGTTTTCCCAATGCCCCTCTATGATCTCTCTCACCCAAGGCCAACCTCTTCCTTGCTCCTCCAGATACCGGATTTGTATGAGGAGACACTCCTTCACACTCTGGGCCCCGATACCGATGGGCTCTTGCTCCTGGAGGATGGTAAGCAGCCGCTCCATCTGCTCTAGACTACTCCCCGCCAAGTGAGCCAACTCCTCCAGATCTATGGATAAGAGCCCGTGATCATCCAGGCTCTCCACCAGGTAGTTGGCGGCGGCCAACTCCTGAGGCTTGAGGCGGGGCCGCATCTGCATCAAAAGATGGTCACTCAGAGAAGTGGGAGAAGAGGCCCAGGAGAGAGGGTCCCAGGCCTCCTCATAACCCTCTTCTAAACCCTCCCCTGCTCTAGCGAGATACCGATCGTCGCCCCTGGCGCAAAGGGGACACCGATCTCCAGAGAAAAAGGCGCCACACACCTGACAGCGCCCGCCCTCTAATAACTCCAAAGCCGGGTTCTCATCCAACTCCTGGGCGATAGCCCTTTCCAACTCCAGAGAGTTGAGTTGGAGTATCTTGGAAGCCAAAACCGTCTGCGGTCTGGCCTCTGGTCTAGTCCGGGGCTCTAACCTCATGCTCATTGGTACACCGATTGAGGATTTTCCCCCTTCAAGGAGAGGTGGGGGATTTTCCCCAAGCCAGTATATCACACTCAGAAGACCATGTCAATCTTCAAAAGGGATGTTGATGTTCCTAGCGCCAAAAGGTATAATCTCAAGGGGAGCGAATAATGAAAGGCTTTTACGAGGAAGTGTCATGCCTTATCAGCCGAGGCGAGAGGTTAGCCCTGGCCAAGGTGGTGGCTACCAAGGGCTCCACCCCTCGGGAGGTGGGAGCCCAGATGCTCATTCGCCGCAGCGGGGAGATGATGGGCACCATCGGCGGTGGCTGCGGAGAGGCAGAGGTTCGACGCCAGGCGATAGAGGCGCTGGAGGAAGGGCAGCCTCGGTTGATGGTCGTGGACCTCACTGAAGAGGTCACCTGGGAAACGGAGAAGGCCTGTGGAGGGCTGATGGAGATCTTCATCGACCTCTGGGGAGAGGACGAGGAAGAACTAGCCCAGAGGCTAGCGGCCTCCCAGGGGAAAGAGGTGGCCCTGGTCACGGCCCTAAAAGGGGACCTCAGTCAACCGGGGAGGAAACTCCTCGTAATAATGGGTGAGGAACCTATGGGTAGCCTGGGCAACCCCTCTCTAGATGAATGGGCTAAAAAGATGGCGGAGAGGGGTCTAGCGGAAGGCGGATCCAGAGTCGTCAACTATAAAGGCTCCGTCGAACTCTTCATAGAGGTGCTCAAGCCCTCTCCCACCCTCCTCATCGCTGGAGCAGGACATATCGCCCTTCCCTTGGCCCAGATGGGGACCATGCTCGATTTCCGAGTGGTGGTGATCGACGACCGGCCCACCTTCGCTAACCCAGAGCGGTTCCCCCAGGCAGACGAGGTGATAGCAGGGGAGTTCGAGAGGACGCTACGCGATTTCCCCATCGACAAAGAGACCTACATGGTCATCATCACCCGAGGCCACGCCCACGATATGGAATGTCTCCGCCAGGTTCTCGATTCCTCCGCGGCGTATATAGGGATGATCGGGAGCAGAAGGCGGGTAAAGGGGGTATTTCAACTCCTGAAGGAAGAGGGCTATTCAGAGGAGAGCATCGCCCGCGTCCACGCCCCAATCGGCTTAGAGATCGGGGCCCAGACCCCAGCCGAGATAGCCCTAGCCATCATGGGGGAGATCATAAGGGTACGGAGAGGTGGAAGCGGTCGGTCGCTGAGCGAGACCGAAAGCAAAGCCCCTACATCTCTGCCGTCCTCCTGATAACCCCTGAAGGCCCCCTACAAAGTAGACACCTATCCAGCTGTCCTCCTTCGTGTCGGGTTCACAGTCCCGACAGGCCTGATAAGCAATTTCGTGCTTCCGCTGGATTTGAAATCCAGCGGAAGCCAAGCGATTACGGCGCTATCCCCTTCCTCCTGGGGAGGTCGTCAGGGAAGCCAAGTTCCTGAGCCTTCTCCCAGGTGAAATACTCCCGTAGCATCTCTTCGGGGTAGATCTCCAACATCGCCTCGTACCATAGTAACCCTTCCATATATTGGTAGTGCCAATACTCCGTGCGCAGGGTATGTTGGTGCCAATGGTAATCCTCGGTGGTATAGGCAGCGATCCGTTCCCACCCGAACCGCTTGGCAAGTTCCGTGAAATCCACGTAATAGCCCTCTGGAATGGGCTGGGAGCGACCGCCCTGCTCATACGCTTCTGGGTCTAGGTCGGGGTCGATCTGCCACCAGTAAAGCCAAGGGGCCACCTTCAGGGGCTCGCCTTGACTCCCATCCTGCTTGAAGCAGCGGATGTACATCCGCCAGTAGGTCTCGGAACCGATATCCTCCCTGACCAGTTCCAACTGTTGTTCGCCCAAGTCATCCAGGAGTTCGAAACGCAAGTCGATGGCTCGCCCCGTCTTATGCCAACTGAAGTAGCCATACCGGGTCCTTCCGTGCATGTAGATGGGTCGAAAAGCGTCGCTCAGTTTTCCCAGGTAATCCCACCCCGTCCTGGCCAGGACCTCGGCTCGTAGAGCATCAAACGAGACCGCGGCTCCCTCCTCTAATTGGTAGGGACCTAGCTCTAGTATGTTCGTAAGAGGGACGATATGGTAAGGGGGTTCCCCGCTCGGTGGAGATGTGGTGGGGGTAGGCGTGGGCATCGATTCCACCTCGGGAGCCCAAGAAGGTGGTTTAACCCCCCTAGTAAGACAAGGGCTTATCTCATCGGCTTTGTTCCCCTGAAGGTATTTCACCGCCCCGCTCTCCTCGTCCCAAAGAGCCAAATCGAAATGCCCCCCTCGATACTCGTGGTAGACCTCGAAGGGCTCGCCCTTATCATAGGAGGAGAAGACGACCTCTCTGCCATCCGGTGACCATGTAGGAGCGGTATCGAGGAGATCGTTTTGGGTTAACCTCACAACCTCCCCACTATCAAGGTCGAGGGTATAGATCTCTCCGTTGTCATCCCGCCAGGAGACGAAGGCTAGCCGTTGGCCATCGGAGGACCAAGCAGGGTACTCATCGTCACCCTCGTGCTGGGTGAGGTTCCGTTGATCTCCCCCTTGGGCATCCATCAGATATATCTCTTTGTTCCCCTCGCGCCAGGTGGTGAAGGCGATCCATCGACCATCAGGAGACCAAGCAGGGGCGTAGTCCCCCGCTGGATCATCGGTCAGACGACGGACGGTACCGGCTGTCAAATCCAGGGTGTAGATCTCTAAGTTCCCATCCCGGTAGGATTCGAAGGCCAGATAGCGGCCGTCGGGAGACCAGGCCGGAGCGCCATCGTAAGCCAGATGATTCGTGACCCGCCTAACCTCCCCGCTCTCCAATTCCATTATGTATATCTCCCAGTTGCCATCTCGATGGGATTCGAAGGCCAGGTAGCGGCCATCGGCGGAGAAGGCCGGGGCTCGGTCCTCGGCTGGGTTGTTAGTCAAATTGAAGGTTGACCCTCCCCGGCTATCCTGCATGTATATCTCCCAGTTGCCCTCCCTATCAGACTGGAAAGCCAAAACCCCACCCCCTCCTAGAGGAGTAGGAGTGGGGATAGAAGTAGCCGTGGGCCAAGGGGTAGAAGGGGTAGTGGGAGAGGGGAATGGCGCGGGTGTGGGAGGGGTGGAGCAAGCGAGGAGAAAGATCAAAAGCCAAAGAAGCGACAGGGGGAGAGAAGATCTCCTCATGGCAGGAAGGGCTGATCCAGGTTGAAGAAATTGTAAGTGGCGCGGGAGACGTCTTCGAAAACCGGCTGGCTGAGAGCCCAAACCAGCCATTCGGTAGGAGCGTATTGGAATTGGACGATGACGTAGTCACCCCCAGGCGAGTAAACGATCCCCGCATCGGCGTGAGTGTCGTCGGCGAAGCCATGCTTATGGGCCAAGAGGGTCCCCTCTGGTATCCCGGCTCCTATCATACTCCGCACCGGGTTTCGAGCCAGAACCTCTTGGATCTCCTGACAACCCTGGGGAGTTATCTGGCCCGGGAAGGCATCGAGAATCGCCCCCCCTCCGTAGCCACACTGGTAAATCATCTGAAGGAGTAACCCCATATCCTGGGGAGAGGTCTGGATCATGGGATCGGGGTTAGTATCCTGAGCCCGCGCTCCCCCTGAGATACGCCTCAAGGAGGAAGCGAGGCCGCTTACCCTCCGCCCCTCAACCTCCTCCGCCTCCAACCGAAAGGGACCCTTGATGAAACTCTTGTTCAGTCCCAAGGCCCGCATCCTCTCCGTCGTCCTCCGTGCCCCCTCCCCGGCGCTCCCTTCTCCTATCAAGGTCAAAAGAAGGTTGGCCCAATAGTTGCTGCCTACCGGGTCGGTTACGGCCTTATCCAGCCACTCCTTGGTTTCTGGATCAGGCTCCTCCCCGGCGAAATGGAGATAGGTTTCCAGGAAGATGGCTATTTTCACCACGCTCAACCCCGAGAAACTGATCTCTGAGTTTATCTCCATACTCTCCTGGGTTCCCGGGTCGGAGATATAGATCCCTACGATACCATCGAACTCTTGGATGCGCTCTTCCACCACCCCCCGCAGGAGGTCGAGAGGGGGCTTGGGGGGCTCTTTTGTCTCCACCACCAGGTCTACGCCCCTATTATCGATAGAGAGCAAAGCCTCTTCTATGCGCGCCATCGAGAGATCCAGGTTAAGCCTCTTCTCCGCCTGGCCAGGATAAAAGGAGAGAGTGCCAGTTATAGGCTGCACCTCCCGCAGGGGCTGGTCTTTCCTCTCCGCCACCCCTATCAGAAAAGAACGTAGCGCGTTCGCGTCGAAATCCGTTTGGAGCGGGATCTCCGCCTCCAGCCGCTGAGGGCCGTACATGATGAACTCCAGGAATCCCGGCGTCGCCTGTTGGTCATGGCTTAACCGCAAAGCCTCTTCCGCCATCCTTTCGCCATGGACCCGGAAACCTATGTCCGCGGGGATGAGAACCACGGCTTCTTCCTCATACCTTAGGTGGAGGGGTTTAGATAGAGGAGCCACAACCATCTCCTCCAAGGTGCGAAGAGCAGCATCTGGGCTCATGCCTCCTAAATCTACCCCTCCCGCGGTGATTCCGGGGCAGATGCCTAGCAGATAAGCGCGGTACCGGGCGAACTGGAAGGCCAGAAAGCCTCCTACGATGAGGAGAAGAACTACAAAGAGGGTTACGAGCCGCTTGCCCACCGGGGACCTCCAGAGGTCATTATATGTCCTGCTAGAGTCCTGTCAACCTAGTCGAAGATCTGGGCCAGCCACTCTTTGACTTCGGAGGGGCGAAGGTACTGCCCCAGGTAGCCATCGCCCAGGCGAACCTCCAGATGAAGGTGTACCCCCACCTCGGGCCCTGCTTGGGCCTCAGGAGTCCCGGAGTTCCCAGCGTAGCCGATGATACTCCCTTGCTTAACCTCCTGCCCCACCTCCAGCCCCTCGGCGATGCGGCTCAGATGACAGTAGCGCACCACGACGCCACCACCATGGTCGATCCAAACCTGCCGCCCCCGCAACCTGTCCAAGATCTCCGGCGGCGTGTAGCCGGCCTTTCGAGCCCTAGCCAACATCTCCTCCATCTCTTCCGCCATCGGCTCCTCATACTCCCAGTCGGCTCTGACCACCACTCCATCGGCCATCGCTAGAAGGGGGGTATCTTCGGTCACCGCTCCCTCTCGACCTAGATAGAAATCGGTCCCCTCGTGGACGCCGTACCGGTACAGCCTTGGGGCTCCGGGGAGGAGAAAGGCCCTCTCGGGGAAGAGAACCCCCTCAATGGGGAAGATGAAAGGAGGCAGGGCGTCCACTATCTGGGGGTCATGGGGAGAAAGGGGTGCCGCCGACTCAGCCGGTGGCTTTTCCCCTGTCGATGGCGTCACTCCTGGATAGGCGTAGATGGCGTCGCGGCTAGCGAGGTAAAGCCTATCCCCTTCAGCGTAGAGGGCTCGGATCTCAGCCCCTCCTCGGAGGTAATATTGCCGCAACATCTCACCGCTCTTTTTATCCAAGAGGAGGAGACGGAGATAGTCGTCTATCAGGTAGAGGTAATCCCCCTCCACAAGGAGAAGGGTAGGCGCCACTAACTCCGGAGGGTCAAAACTCTGAACCACCTCATAGGGAGGGCCCGACAACTTAACCAGCCGGGCCCCGGGCCCTCTTTGAATCAACACGTAGAGATCCTCGTCCACGGCGAAGTCGATAGCCTCGGCTAAACCCAACTCCTCGGCGATAACCTCTCCCTTTTCGCCCTGATGGCGCCAGATTTGATCCAGATTGATATCCAAGAGATAGAGATCATCTCCATAGGTGGCCACGCTAGCCAGGTATTGGCGGGGTTGGGCGTTAGGCATGGTGGCCGATCTCTCCAGGCTCCATCTTCCATCCTTTGGGAGATAGCGATAGAGGTCTCCAGAGCGGTCGAGGAGGAGCAGGCTCTCGCCTGAAAGAGCCAGATCGCCTAACTCCTTTATGGGCATCCCCTCAACGGCGTTGCCCGACGGCTTCACGATACGCCACGACCCCGGACTCTCCAACTCAACCGCCTTGAGGAGCCCCTCATCAATCAGATAGGCCATACCATTGAAGACCACCATCCGCAAGGGATGGACAAAGGTTCCAGGGGCGTAGCGGTAGATGGTAGCGTTGTCCTCATCCAGAAAGATGGTGCCGGTCATCTGGATGGTGGGCGTAGGGATGATAGGGGTAGGGGTTGGCGTAGGCGTACTGGTTGGCGTCGCCGTAGGGGTCTGCGTCGGTCTAGGCGTAGACGTAGGGGTAAGGGTCGGGGTCATACCCTCGCTAGCACAGCCGACGATCACGGCCAAAGCCACAAGAAGCCAAACCACTTTCCTATTCATAGGACACGATCTCCGCTAGGGACTCCATCACCGCCTGGATGCCTTTCAGGTTCCTTTCCAGTTCGGTATCTATCTTGTTCGTGAGTTCCACAGCAACGGCAGCCATCCCTCGAAAGGTGAGATAGTCCGTTATGCTGCCGGTGACGGGATAACCCATCGATTCAGCCTCCTCATATCCTGTAGCCTCGGCCAAAAGATGGGCCAACTGGCGAGAAGGGCCTTCGCCGCATCCCCCCGCCACCACCAGGCCCGCCTGGCTATGATATGAGATCACGGCTTGCACATCAACCAGGAAGTGGCGCAAGATTCGGGTCTCCACCTCGGAGAAGGGATGCTTCCCCCCGCCCCCAGGGATATGCTCCTCCGAGTCGAAGGTGTCGGGGCTCCAATCGTTCTCTGAGCAGCCATCCTGGTCGGTATCAGCGTTGCGGTTCAAATCCACGCCGCGGGCATTGAATCGCGTGCCATTGGCGAGACCATCGGGGTTGATAGTGGGGATGACCCAGAGCGTGACCTCAGCCGGCACTTCCGCAAAGTTCTCCTGGTAATGAGCCACCACCTCAAGCATCAGTCGATACGTATTCTCCTCCGCCCCCCCATGGATATTTCCCACCAGGGCCACCTTGGCTTCGCCCCATCCGAAGCGATGGGCCACTATGGGGCGACCCTCTTGGGAGTAGCCGAGAAGCCTCCTCTCGTGGAACTGGGGCGTGGGTGAAGGAAGAGACTGCTTCGGCTTCGGTGTTGGCGTGGGCAGGGCTACAGACCGAGTGGGTGGCACCAAGGTGGGCGAAGGCGGAACCGAAGGCTCCACCGATGCTGGCGGGGCCGCGCAAGCGACCGTTATCAAAACGATGGAAAGTAGCAAGTATCTCATTTGGAGTAAACGGTATGGACGACCGGATCCCCCTCTTCGTCAAGCAGGGGACGGGGTTGAACGCCATCCACGATCTCCACGGAGATGATCTCCGCTCGCTCTAACCCATCGGGGGTGAGAAAGGCCCGAAGGATGGCTCCTTCCTCCTCCCAAGGCATGTCGAAGACGAAATCACCCAGGCTGTAGGCGATAAAACCCCCCAAATAGAGGGTCGTCTCCTGGACGAGATGGGGGTGGTGGCCGATCACTAAGGTGGCCCCTGCTTCCACAGCCGCTTGAGCCACCGCCAACTGCTCCGCGTCAGGCT
>DAOULQ010000201.1:0-12088 GCA_034419095.1 Anaerolineae bacterium
TCTTTCAGCCGTTTTGCGGTACAATTGAGCATGTCGGGTGTCCTCCTTCTGGACTCTATGCCGTCCTAGCAGATGAGTCCATTATAGCAGGAGGCACCCGATCTTTCCTTACACCTATATGCTAGACCCTGTCGGGTTTAGGACAGGGCGCGCCAGGACAGGCAACGATCCCTGGCCCAAGTCGTGCCAGGGGGCAGGCAAGGCGTGCTAGGCCGGGGTGTCAGGACAGGTTGAAGGTTCACCCTGAAGGGCTAGGTGAGCACCCTTTTATCTCCGAAAGTCTCGATATGTCACAACTTATTTTCACCCTTTTTGTATCTCTTCATCGCTGATCTATCACTGGGCCCATATTCTCCTACATAGCCGGGACTCCCTCAGGATGAGTCCGCCCCTTCTATACTCTTCTCGGAGGCTTGGGAGAGACACAATCTTACAACTGTAGCCAGTGGAACTCAGCGGCTCATGAAATAGACGGCCAATGTCAACGCCGCTAGAACGACGAGAATCACCAGGAGGATATATGTGAGCGAGAGACCCCGGCCCGGCTCTTCCTCCACCTCTGGCTCTATCTTCTCCGGGCGGAAAGCCAACTCGGGGCGAGCGAGGAGTCGACCGCAGCCCTGACAAAAGCGGTTGGTTATCGGGTTCTCCGTGCCGCACCTCTCGCAGATTGTCATTCTCGGGGATGGAAGGTTAGCCCCGCAACTGGTGCACTGTTCCGCCTCAGGAGGGTTCATTTCACCGCATTGGGGACAGATCATACCTTTCACCTCCATCTACAGGAGACTTTGGAACAGGGGAAGGAGTAGCCAAGCGAGAAAGATGGCTAAGGCCAGTAGCGCGGTCATTACAGCCCCAACGATGAACCAACCCACGTTGTCCATCTCGCCCATGGCTTCACCTCGCAGGTAGAACCTGCGCCGTTACCACCACCATCGTCTAAAGACGTATACTCGCCTCTCTCGCATCCTCAGTCTGGGCAGGGCCAGGCCGTAAAGGATCCCTGTGGGAGAGGAGGCCCAAGGCCAGAGCCAGGATTTGAAAAGCGCAACCCAGGGTTCTCAATCACTGCCTCCTCTGACAAGACTTTCGGCTTTTCTCTCCAGCAAACGCTTCATCACAGTTGGCTCTAGGTAGCCCCTCGAATCGTGTACGACGGTGGGAAAATCGATGCGAAATCCATACGACAGCATCTAACCGTATGCTGGAGGTCTCTCCCTTACCCCACTTCTAGCAGTTCTTCCAGCCTCTTCCGGTCGAACCCCACCACTACTTCTCCGTCTATGAGTGTGGCTGGGGTGGTGAAGACACCCATATGCATTAGTTCGTGGAGCGCGGCCTCGTCCGCCGAGACGTCCTTCTCCTCATAGGCTATCCCCTTCTGCGAAAGAAACTCTTTCACGCTCTTGCAAAACATTCACCCCGACTGGGTATAGACAGTTATGGTTTTGGGACTCATCGGTTTCCTCCTCCCTGTATTCTTTGCACTGCTCTCTTGTGATCGCTTCCCCTAGCAGAAAGGCTACCCGCCGGTGGACGGTTAGCCCCATTAGCCCCGTCACGAGGATAGAGCCAGCCGTCCCCTTGGGTTGAAGAAAAGTAACGATTCTTCCTTGTACAAAATGCGGGGGAGAATATCTACCGCACTGACCGGAAGGCCGCTCAATCTCCTTTGTGCCTCGTTGCGCTGCTAAGGGTATAAGTTGTGCCTTGTGGACCGGGCGGGAACCTCTTACCCTTCACGCAGGTGACCTCAGTTTCGGTCCTCTCGTTCAAGTACTGGCCCGACTGCGGAACGATATGGCCTGGCTTGAATCGCTCCTCCGTTTCCCTCTCCTCCTTCTCCATCGGATCCCGCCATACCTCCTCTTCTACCAAGAAGGCCAACCGCTTGTCAACGGTTGGCCTCTTTGAAACTCGCGGCACCCAGAGCCACCCATGGGACTCGAACCCACGACCTAGCCCTTACGAGGGGCTTGCTCTACCGACTGAGCTAGGGTGGCTCAAGTGGGCCGTGCTGGATTCGAACCAGCGACACCCTGCTTAAAAGGCAGGTGCTCTAACCAGGCTGAGCTAACGGCCCTTCAAGACAGTATTTCAGGACAAGCCCTTCAAGACAACATTTCAGGACAAACCCTTCAAGGCAACTCCCATTTTGAGTATATCACAGGCCGCTAACTCCGTCAATGCGGCTACTGGATCGGCTCCTTCAGCCAGTCGGGGATAGGCACACCCGCAGACTCTATATATTGGGGCTAGTGCATCTGCTAGACAAAGGGGAGGCAAAGGGGGATTTGCGTCATCAAAGAAGGGGTCTTATGGCTCCTTGCCCCGCAACTGGGGGAAGAGGATTACCTCCCGGATGGAGGACTGATCGCAGAATAACATCACCATCCGATCCACCCCCCATCCTATCCCTCCCGTGGGGGGCATGCCATACTCTAGGGCTTGGATGAAATCCTCATCCATAGGGTGAGCCGCCTCTTCGCCACTCTCCAAGGCCCTCTTCTCGGCGGCGAACCGCTCTCGCTGCTCCAAGGGGTCGTTCAGTTCCGTGAAGGCGTTGCCACACTCCAAGCCACCGATGAAGAACTCGAACCGCTCCACAAAGCGAGGGTTCCCCGGTTTCTCTTTAGCCAGAGGCGATATCTCCTTCGGATAATCGAGGACCAAGGTAGGTTGAATGAGCGTGGGCTCCACATACTCCTTGAAGAGTTCCTCCACCAGTTTCCCCCAGGTCTCCTTGGGGGTCACTTCTAACCCCTTTTCGGCTATGGCCTCTTTGAGAGCGGAGAAGGAGACCACCTCCTGGATATCTATACCCGTATCCTGGAGGATCGCCTGGCGCATGGTTACCCTCTGCCAAGGGGGTGTTAGGTCGATCTCGTTACCCTGATAAGCGATCTTAGTGGTCCCCAGCACCTCCTGGGCGGCGTAGGCGAAGGTCTCCTCCACCAGGCACATCATATCCTCATAGTCGGCGTAGGCCTGATAGGCTTCTAGTTGGGTGAACTCCGGGTTATGCACCGTGGAGAGCCCCTCGTTCCGGAAATCCTTGCCTATCTCGTAGACCCCATCGAAGCCACCGATGATGAGCCGCTTCAGATAGAGTTCATCGGCGATACGGAGGTAGAGGTTTCGGTGCAAGGCGTGATGATGGGTCTCGAAGGGGCGAGCGGCAGCCCCACCGTAGATGGGTTGCAAAATCGGCGTCTCTACCTCGAGGAAGCCTCGCTCATCCAAGAAGCGGCGCGTGGCGGATATGATGCGGCTCCGGGTCAGGAAGATCTGACGCACCTCCTCGTTGGCTATGAGGTCAAGATACCGTTGGCGGTAGCGGGTCTCCACATCTTTGAGTCCGTGCCACTTCTCTGGGAGAGGGCGTAGGGACTTGGCCAAGAGAGTGAACGACGAGATCCTCACCGTGGGCTCCCCGGTCTGGGTGAAAAAAGGGGTCCCCTCCACGCCGATGAAATCGCCGATGTCCAGATCCTTCCTGAAGAAGTGGTAACCCTCCTCGCCCAGGGCATCTTGGGTCACATATATCTGTATGCGCCCCGTGCCATCGGCGATGTGGGTAAAAGAGGCTTTACCCATCACTCGCACGCTCATGATGCGCCCGCAGATGGTCACCTCTGGGAGGGTCACCTTGCCTGTCTGCGACCTCTCAAGGAGGTCCAGAACCTGGGCAGCGGTCTGGGTACGCTTCACCCGCGTTGGGTAGGGGTCTATCCCTCGTTTCTTTAACTCCTCCAATTTCTTGAGCCGCCGTTGCCGTAGGCCTCTCAACCCCTCTCGCTTCATCGGATCTCCAAAATCTTAGCACGCCTCACCCCATCGGGAGTTTGAACGGTGACCTCCTCACCCACTCGATGCCCTAAAAGCGCCTGGCCTAGAGGGGACTCGTTGGAGATGAGGCCATTTGTAGGATCCACCTCGGCCCAGCCCAGGATGCGGTAGGTCTGCTCTTGAGCACCCTGACCATCCTCTTCCACCACCTTCACCCAGGAACCCACAATCACTACCTCTGAGGGGCCGGACTCTTCGATGAGGACAGAGTTTTTCAGCATCGCCTGTAGGGTGGCGATCCGCCCCTCCACGAAGGCTTGCTCGTTCTTGGCGTCATCGTACCCCGCATTCTCCATGATGTCCCCGCCCTCCTTAGCCAGTTGAATGTAGGCCGCCACCTGGGGACGCCGAACGGTGCGGAGGTACTCTAGTTCCTCCTTCAATCTGTTGTGTCCCTCCGGTGTGAGATAGACAGGTTTCTGAGACATCATAATACCCTCTCTGGAAATAGTACACGTTTTAGGGGCGGATGACAAGGCTTCTGAATCTATGCGTAAGCGCAGGGCGTATGCATAACCCCTGCGCAATATCAATTATAGCCTAGATGTCCCCATTTGTAAAGGCAGATGACCTTGCCCACCAGTGCGCCCCATGTTATAATTTTAAGGGTGGAAGACGCGAGACCTATATGCGGGAGGCGCTGGTCGAGGCGGAGAGGGCCTACCGGAAGGGGGAGGTCCCCGTAGGGGCGGTGGCTGTCAAAGAAGGGGTCATCATCGGCCGAGGGCACAACCAGAAGGAAGAACTAAAGGACCCCACGGCCCACGCGGAGATGACAGCCCTGAAGCAGGCTGGCCAGGCCCTGGGAGGCTGGCGGCTCACGGGGGTAACCCTCTATAGCACCTTAGAGCCTTGTCCCATGTGCGCCGGAGCCTTGGTGATGGCCCGGGCAAAGCGGCTAGTTTACGCCGTGGAGGACCCCAAGTCAGGGGCCTGTGGCTCGGTTTTCGACCTGGTGCGGTCTCCTCATCTGAACCATCGGTTGGAGGTAAGTAAAGGGGTATTGGCGGCAGAGGCACAAGAACTTCTAGATAGGTTCTTCCAAGGGTTACGGTGATAGCCTGGAGGGGTGCCGGAGTGGACGATCGGGGCGGTCTCGAAAACCGCTGTGGGGGGTAGCTCCCACCGTGGGTTCGAATCCCACCCCCTCCGCCATGTTCTAAGCCTATCGAAGGGACACGTATGTGGTTCTGCTACCTCTTGGAATGCTCCGATAGTTCCTACTATGCGGGGATCACCAAAGACCTAGAGTCGCGGGTCTCAGAGCATAATGCCGGGCGCGGCTCGGCATATACGGCAGCGCGCCGCCCTGTGCGGCTCCTCTGGTACGAGGAGCATGAGTCAAGGAGCAGTGCCACCAAGCGGGAGCGAGAAATCAAACGGTGGAGGCGGGCTCAGAAAGAGACGTTGTTCCGGGGAGAGGTCGCCTAGCCCGGTCTAGTGCACAATTGACCTGCAGGAATACTTGACAGGGGCCGATAAAGAATTTATAATAAATTTGTACAGAATAATTAACATCAGGGGTATGATATGACTGTAAAGATTATGCCGGTGACAGACTTGAGGCAGCAGATCACCTCTGTGCTCAAGGAGTTGGAGGAGAGCGGGCAGCCTCTCTACATCACTCAATATGGCCGCCCCAAGGCGGTGCTCCTCAGTTACCAAGGCTATGAAGCCCTCATCCGCGAACTGGAGGACCTGGAAGATAGCCTTAGTATCTATGAGGGGAAGGAAGAGCCATCTCGGCCCTACGGAGAGTTCATAGCCGAGGTCTCAACGCCTGCCGGTGTACAAAATAAGGATTAGGCCTAGGGCAGAGCGGGGTATGAGGCGGCTTCCTCCCGAGGTCTTTGCTAGGGTGGACGCTAAGATCAGAGGCTTGGGCGAAGACCCAAGGCCACAGGGAGCGGAGAAGTTAAGGGGCAAGGAGGGCTGGCGAATAAGAATAGGTGATTATAGAGTTATCTATGGGATAGATGACCGATCTCGCGAGGTAATGATTTACCGAGTTCAGCATCGCAAGGATATTTATCGCCCACACTAGCGCGGAGAGGTCGCATAGTCCGGTCTAGTGCGCACGATTGGAAATCGTGTAGGCCGAAAGGCCTCGGGGGTTCAAATCCCCCCCTCTCCGCCACTTTGAAGTGCCGCTTCTCGACTTGGAGGAGTGGCGCTTTGTTTTCTATCACCAGCACTATCTCTCTTGTTGCCACTTTCGCTAACCTCAAGGTATAATAGTCAAGGGGCGCTACTAGATAAGGAGGAAAGGATGGCGGAAGTTATCCCTGATACCGACAGTGTAGAGGTGGCAAAGATAGGTTTCGCCCACTGGGTGGTGGCCAGGGTGGATAACGCCTGGTCGATGGAAGATTACAAGGGGGTTACCACTCCCGAAGCCCATGCGGACAAACTCCTCGAACTGTTCGATAAGGCTTACAAAGCAGCCAGCAAGAGCATAGAATAGGGGTCATACAGAATGCACGGCATCCAGCGCCCCCTTCAGACCCCCAGCGACAACCGCATAACCCTTTTGTCCTTCCCAGAGAGCCTCTATGAAACTGGGGGTTCCCCCACGACAAACTATGTGGTAGAATAGGTTAGGCGTTGTTCAAGTATCGGCAAGGCGATGTATGAAGGAGGGACAGGATGAGAAAAGGAGTTGTTGTTCTCCTAGTTTTGCTCTCCGCTTGCGCCGCTCCAGTGACACGGCTGACACCCGCCCCTTCTCTCACTCCAACGCTAGGACCGAGCCCCACAGCGTCCTCTCTCCCCTCACCTAGCCCCACGCCTAGCCCTTCGTCGATAGTCCACGTTGTGCAGCCAGGGGATACGCTTTTTGGTATCGCTTCTCTCTACGGGACCACCCCAGAGGCTATCTGTGCCTTTAATGAACTTGAGGACTGCGAACTCATCTACCCCGGAGACGAGTTGCGGATACCGGGCGAAGGGGTGGTATTACCTTCGCCGACGCAACCGGCTCCTTCACCCACCCCCACGCACACACCAATGGGGACGGACACCCCAACGTCTACACCTATGCCCACATCCACGCCTCTACCCACAGACACACCCATCCTCACTCCTACCCCAACAAGCACACAGGTAGTCCCTGCGGACACACCCACGCCGACCTTCACCCCTACCCCTACTTCGACACCAACCCTGCCACCTTCCGATGAGTTCATGTATGAAGAAGGGAGTATGCAAACCGCACCTAATTGTGGAAGTGTCTATTTGAGGATCAAAGTGGTGGGTGTAGGCGGTGAACCTGTCAACGGTGTTACCGTCCGGTTACAGTGGGTTGACTTCACTGATCACAGGATCACGGGGCAAGGAGAGCCTGCCGGAGAGGTAGGATTTACACCACTCGGCCCGGAGAGTTACCATTCTCCAATAGACTTCCATATACAACTGGTACAGAGTCCTTCTGACCCCACACCAAGATCTAACGAGAAGATAGTTCATTTCACCGACTGCGACACTGCGGGACAATTCACTAACATAAAGTTTGTCTACCGGTAGTGAGCATCACTCGCTATGGCCTGGGAGTTGGCGGGCGATGGGAAATACGGCCATTGCTTCTACATCGTGACCCAGTTCCAGTAGGGGGCATATTGTGTGGGCCAGTCTAGTGAGTGCCTTTGGAAATCGTCACAAGGACTCGCTGTTTGACTTTTGCTCACTCCTGGGTTAGCATTTCGTGAGGCCGTGCTAGACGGGGAGCTAGCGGTGCCCTGTACCCGCAATCCGCTATAGCGGGGTCGAACTCCCTCTCGAGGTCCCGCATTGTCTGGGACTGCCGAGGAGAAGTAGCGATGAAGGCCGGGTCCTGCGCAGCAGAAGCCTACAAACCCCGTCAGGTCCGGGAGGAAGCAGCGGTAAGTAGTCACTTCTGGGTGCCGCAGGGGCACCTGGTTGGAGCCAACTGGCCTCGGTAAGCCGGGCAGCCCGGATCGACAGAGGGTGCACGGCCTCTTTAATTCAGGAGGGGTGGCCCGAACCTCACCCCCTTCTATTCTGAGGTTGATTCTCATTGTCATCGGAACGCGTTATCTCTAAACCTGCGGCTCACGTGTTTGGGTTACCCCATCCCCTGGCTCGCTGGCGACCGCGAGTGGGGCTGGTGGTAATCTGCCTTCTCCTGGTGGCCACCTACGCCATGCACCATGCCTACATATCCACCCAAAGAAAGATAACCCTATCCGTGGATGGTTACCCTCTCTCCTTTCGCACCCATCAGACCTCCGTCAATGCCTTCCTAGAGGAGATAGGGGTGGAAGTGAATGAGGCGGACATCGTCCTTCCTGGCCTTCACACCGATCTCGGCGATCAAGTCATTATTGAGCGGGCTAAGCCGGTCCTCTTGGAGGTGGATGGGCAGACCTTAGAACGATATACCCACAGTAAGACGGTAGGCGACTTTCTCCTGGAGACGGGGATAGCCCTAAGGCCTCGCGACCGGATCACCATGGGAGGGGTGGAGGTGGAGCTAGAAGCCCCTCTATTCTCAAGGCCTATATTGGTTCCGAGGGGTGTAGGCAAGGGTAAGGCTATGCCCCTTTCCCTGAGTCCGCTATCGACTCGGAGGATCGTCATCCATCGCGCCGTTCCCTTTCACGTCTTCGACGATGGCGTGCTCACCACCTTATCTACCATCGCTCCCACGGTGGGACAGGCTCTCAAGGAACACGGTGTTCTCATCTACCTGGGGGATCGGGTGAAGCCGGGCTTAGGTACCCCCGTCTCCACAGGGATGCGAGTCTATATCGAACGGGCGAAACCCTTTACCATCCTAGTCGATGGCCGACGCATCGTGGCCCGCACCCAGGTGGAGCGGGTGGAAGAAGCCCTGGAGCAAGAGGGGGTCACCCTGGGAGTCAGGGATTACACTATTCCCGATAGGCTAACGCCTCTGACTGACGACATGACCGTGCAGGTGATAAGGGTCAAGGAGGAGTTCGTTATCGGGGAGGAACCAATCCCCTTCGAGACGGTCTGGCGACCCGATCCGGAGTTGGAGATAGATCACCGGCGCCTGGCTCAACCGGGGGAGGAGGGTTTAAGGAGATGGCTGATCCGCATACGGTATGAAAACGGCCAGGAAAAAGAGCGGGAGGTGATAAACGAGTGGGTGGCGAAGGAGCCTACCACCGAGGTAATCGCCTACGGCACTAAAATAGTGATTCGAGAACTGGAGACATCACAGGGACCGGTCCGGTATTGGCGCAAGATCAGGGTGCTGGCCACCTCATACACCGCTGCTACTGCGGGTAAATCTAGAGATCACCCCCGCTACGGTCTAACTTATCTGGGATTAAAGGCCACGAAGGGGATCATCGCTGTCGATCCCCGGGTGATAGGCCTCCGTACCAAGATGTACGTGCCTGGCTATGGGTTCGGCACCGCCGGTGACACTGGAGGGGCGGTTAAGGGTAGACATATCGATCTGGCCTACGATGAGGGCAATTTGGTCCATTGGTTCAAGTGGGTGGATGTCTACCTCTTGGAGCCGGTGCCCCCTCCCGAGAAGATACGCTGGATCCTCCCATAATGGCCCCCGGAGAGGTGAAGGCGTGAGCCTAGGAGAGATCAGAAGGCTCCTTCGTGAGTTCAACATAAGACCCAGGAAGGGCCTGGGCCAGAACTTCCTAGTCAGCGATGCTCTCCTTAGGGCCATAACCTCCGCCGCAGAGACAGACAAGAAGGACACCATCCTAGAGATAGGGGCTGGTCTGGGGACCCTCACCCGTGCCCTTGCGGAACAGGCCCATCGAGTCATCGCCCTGGAGATCGATGAACGGCTCCTTCCTCCTCTCCGTCAGATGTTCCAGGATTACCCCAACGTCGAGATCGTGCAGGGTGACATCCTAAAGATCGATCTGGCGGAACTCCTGGCCGGCCCGGGAGAGGCTCCGGGGGAGGTTAACTACAAGGTGGTGGCCAACCTTCCCTACTATATCACCTCCCATCTCCTGCGGTATCTCTTGGAGAGCCCCCTAAAACCTCAACTCTTGGTGGTCACCGTCCAGCGGGAGGTAGCCGAGCGGCTGGTGGCAACTCCAGGGAAGATGAGTCTCCTCTCCGTCGGTGTCCAGTTCTATGGACGGCCGCGGATCGTGGCTAGAGCCCCAGCGAGAGCCTTTTATCCCTCGCCCAAGGTTGCTTCCGCCGTGGTGCGCATCGATGTTTATGAAAAGCCTCCCGCCGTAGATAATGTAGAGGCTTTCTTCTCTCTAGTTCGGGCCGGTTTCGCCCAGAGGCGCAAGTATCTCAAGAACTCGCTCCCTCAGGGGTTAGGGTTGTCGGCCGATCAGGTAACCTCCGCCCTCCGCCGGGCAAGGATCGACGAGACCTTGAGGCCTCAAGCCCTGAGCGTGGAGGATTGGGCCAGGCTCTATGGAGAACTGGCCCCAGAATTGCAATAGACCCCCTCAAGAAAAGTAGAGACCCTTGAAAAGTCTCCTCTCCTCGCCTTCCAGTAGTCCCACAACGTCGATTTGCCTGACCCATAGTGTAAGCGTTATAATTAGAACCACCATATTCGGAGAAAGATGATCCCATGCTTCTCACCACCCTCATCTATTTTCTAATAGTATTCAGCCTCCTGGTCTTCGCCCACGAACTTGGCCACTTCTTGGTGGCCAAATGGAGAAGGGTGAAGGTGGAGGAGTTCGGCTTCGGTTATCCTCCCCGCCTCTTCACCATCGCCCAGATAGGGGAAACGGCACTGACGGTGAACGCCATCCCCTTCGGGGGGTTCGTACGCCTCCAAGGTGAGAACGACCCCAAGGTGCCTGACGGTCTGGCCAGCCAAGGCTGGCGTGTGCGGGGCGGTGTCTTCACCGCTGGCGCGGTCATGAACATGGTGTTGGCAGCGCTTCTCTTCGGCACCACGGCGCTTATAGGTGAACCGGTGGCTATTACCGGGGTGGAGATCATAGAGGTGGTTTCTGGATCGCCAGCCGAAGCAGCGGGGATGAAGGCAGGAGATCTTATTTTGGAACTCGATGGGCTGGAGGTAACCGATTCCCTCGCTTTACAAGGATACACCTACGAGAGAGTGGGCCAGGAGGTGTCTCTCCTCTTGGGGCGGGAAGGGCAAAGGCTCCAGGTCACCCTTACCCTTCGTCTCCAACCCCCCGCAGGAGAAGGGCCTATGGGGATCACCATGCATACCGTAGTTGTGGGCACCAAGTTGGTGAGATATGAGGCCTGGCGAGCGATCCCTATAGGGGTTTCCCGCACCTTCAGAGCCGTAGGGGTTATCATCTTAAGCGTCATCTATATGATGAGAGGGCTTATCTCCCCCGAGGTGTCGGGCCCTATCGGGATCGCCCAGGCGACCGGTCAAGTGGCTCAGATGGGCCTTCCCTTTCTCTTGCAATTCACCGCTTTTTTGAGCGTTAACCTGGCCTTGATCAACCTTTTGCCCTTCCCGGGGCTCGATGGGGGACGATTAGTGTTTGTCCTCTTGGAAGCGTTGCGGGGAGGTAAAAAGGTTGACCCCGAAAAAGAGGGGCTAGTTCACCTCATCGGGATGTTCATCATCATCAGTCTGGTATTGGTGGTCTCCTACTTCGACATCTTGCGGGTTGCCGGGGGTTCATAAGTCCTATCATGAGGAGGAAGCATGGATTGGAAGGTATTCGTCAGCACCTTTGGCCTCATCTTCTTGGCTGAACTGGGAGACAAGACGCAACTAGCGGCCATGGCCATGGCTGCTCGCTCTCAGTCGCCCGTGGCTGTCTTCCTGGGAGCCATGGCCGGCTTCGGCCTCCTTACCCTCATAGGAGTCGCCTTGGGAGGCGCGCTGTCCAAGGTCGTCCCCGAACTCTACGTGCGGATCGGGGGTGGGCTTCTCTTCATCCTCTTCGGCATCTTGATTATCCTAGGGAAGGGATGGAAATGAAGTGCCATTGGTGCGGGGCCTCAATTCCCGACGAGGCGAAGATCTGTCCTCACTGCCGGGCCCGCCTGAAGCGGGAGGTAACCCGCTGTCCCCACTGCAAGGAGGAGATCAGAGCAGGGCTTAGCCTTTGCCCCCATTGTGGCTATGAATTGGGAAGAAGGGTCTCCCCGTGGCTCATAGCAGGTGTGAGTGGAGTGGTGGTGGTCATCGCCGCCTTGGCCATCTTCTTCCGTCCCTTGAGCCTCCCATCCTTCTCCTTCCCGACTATCGTTGCCATCGCCTCTTCCACCCCGACTGAAGTTATCCTTCCTCCTACGGCCACACCGGAAC
>DAOULQ010000202.1:0-8675 GCA_034419095.1 Anaerolineae bacterium
AATTGGCTCTCATTCGAAAGCCGATCCACCCTCCGGGGGTCTTTAGGGCTCCCAGCGGGGGACTCAACCCTGGAGAGCCCTTCGAGGAGGGGGCTAAGAGGGAGGCCTGGGAAGAGACGGGTCTGGATATAGAGATGGAGCGGTATCTTCTTCGGATCCAGGTTCGGTTCATCTGTGGCCAGGAAGATATAGAGTGGAGTAGCCACGTCTTCTCCGCCAGGGCCGTGAGCGGAGGGTTGGCTCCTCAAGATACCAGGGAGATCCTGGCTACAAGGTGGGCTACTTTGGAGGAACTCCAGGGACCGATAAGGGAGGCCGTCCTGGCCTCCGGTTGGGGTCTTCTGGACTACCGGGTGACCCTCACGGATAGAGCCGTGGCTCTCTTGCAGGAGGAGCGAGGCTGAAAGGGAATCATCGTAGAAGCGGAACCCTGGATAGAGGAGGGATGAGGTTGAATCTTTTGGCGGTCTTCGCGCACCCAGACGATGAGTCCTTTGGGCCAGCCGCAACCTTAGCCAGATATGTGGCCCAAGGGGTGCGGGTCTCCTTAATCTGCGCCACTCGTGGTGGGGCGGGGGAGATCAGCGACCCCAGTCTAGCCACCCCTGAGACCCTGGGTCAGGTGCGGGAGGAAGAACTCCGCTGTGCCTGTCGGGCCATCGGCATCCAAGAGTTGCGATTCTTGGGCTACAGGGATGGCCAGATGAGCAGTTATGAGCCCCAGGAGGTGGAGGGGAAAGTCGTCCGAGCCATCCGGGAATTGAGGCCCCAGGTGATCCTCTCCTTTGGCCCCGATGGGGTCTCGGGACATCTGGACCACATCACCATAGGGAAGGCGACCACCGATGCTTTCTTCTCCGCCGGGGATAAAGAGAGGTTCTCGGAGCATGTGGCGGAGGGGCTATCCCCTCATAAGGCCGAGAAGTTATATTATGTGGCCGTCCCCCGCAGCCGTTTCCGTGCCATCTCCCTGGACCTGCCTGGCACCTGCGACGATCGGATCACCACGGTTATCGATGCAGGGCCCTTCTTGGAGGTTAAGAAGCGGGCTATAGCCTGCCATAAGACCCAACTCCCTCCCGAAAGCCTCTTCGCCCAGATGTCCGATGAGGAGATGCGCAAGTGGTGGGGGAAAGAGTATTTCGTACTAGCCGCTAGCCGGGTAGGGCTCCCCTCGGAGATGGAGAGCGACCTTTTTTGGGATCTGAAGGGATGAGGAGAAGAGGGTCTTCTAGCCATCTTCGCTCACCCTGATGACAGAGGCTTTTTTCCGGCTTGCATTGATGGAGAGGGGTTATGATTCTAAATAGTTACGAACGAGGCCGGTCCTTTTTGGGCCGCATACCCCACGAGGGCGACCTCTTGAAGAGCATAGAGGGGTTTTGCCGAGAGAATGGCATTACCTTGGGGGTGTTTACCGCTCTAGGGGCGGTGAAATCTGCTCGGCTGGCTTATTATGACCAAGAGAGCCGAGGGTATAGGGGCTTCGCCGTAGAAGAGCCTATGGAGATAGTTTCCTGTATAGGAAACATCTCCTTGCGCGACGGTCAGCCTATCGTCCACGCCCATCTAGCCCTATCGGATGGAGAGGGGAGGACCATTTCTGGCCACCTCATGCCTGGTACTCCCATCTTCGCCTGTGAGATCTTCATCCAGGAACTTCTGGGCGAGCCTCTAGTAAGAAGGCAGGATGAGGAGACAGGGCTACCCCTTTGGTGGAGGGGCTAGCGCTTATCTCTGGTTCGGGTGAGGGCGGTTGGCCGGCCATGAGAGTTGTAGAGTGTATTAGAAAGGGGGATGAGATGTCTTGCTATACCAGGCACCTAGGCGACCTCTTCGCCCTTGCGGGGGTCGAGGATACCAAGGAGAATCGCAAGAGGGCCGATGGTTTTATCCGGGAAATCCTAGCCATGAGGGAAGAGGGTTGTCCGGTAGTGTGGCGAGAGGTAAAGAGCCAATTGGCTGACCCCGATAAGGGCCTGAAGTTAGCCCACCGGCTACGCCAGGCGTTCGCCGAAAATAGTTAGCAGGGAGGGGAAAATGGAGATCAAGAAGGTAGGTGTTGTCGGCTGTGGCCTTATGGGCTCTGGCATCGCTCAGGTTTGTGCTCAAGCCGGCTACCAGGTAGTGGTGAGCGAGATAAACGAGGAGTTGCTCCAGAAGGGATTGAACAACATCAAACGCTTCCTGGCCAAGGGGGTGGAGAGGGGGAAGGTCACGCCGGAGGAGATGGATGCTGCGCTGGCCCGCATCCAAGGGACGGTAGATATTCAGGATTTCAACGATTGCGACCTGGTCATCGAGGCCATCATCGAGGATATGGGGGCCAAAAAGGAGGTCTTCGCCTCCCTGGACGCGATATGTCCGCCGCACACTATCCTGGCTTCCAATACCTCATCGCTCTGTATCACGGAGATAGCCTCCGCAACGAAGCGGGGGGAGAAAGTACTGGGTCTACACTTCTTCAACCCCGTCCCCCTGATGAGGCTTTTGGAGATAGTACGCACTATCCTCACCTCTGAGGAGACCCTCGAGAGGGCAAGGAAGTTCGGCGAGTCTCTGGGGAAAGAGATCGTGGTGGCCAAGGATACCCCGGGATTCATCGTTAATTTGCTCTTGATCCCTTACCTTTTGGACGCCATACGAGCCTTGGAGAACGGCGTGGCTACCAAAGAGGATATCGACAAGAGCATGGTCTTGGGGTTGAACCATCCTATGGGGCCTCTCACCCTCCTAGATCTGTTAGGTCTGGATACCACGCTCTTCATCGCCGATGCCATGTACGGGGAGTTCAAAGATAGCCGCTATGCGGCCCCACCCCTTTTGCGCCGCATGGTCACCGCGGGGCATCTAGGGCGGAAGACGGGCAAAGGTTTCTACGACTACGGGTAGTGGCTAAAGTCTGATGAGAGTCGTGGTGAAAGTGGGGGAGCCCCTCCGAACTGCGGTGGGATGCAGGAAGGTGGTGGTGGAGTTGCCGGAGGGCACCAATGTAGCCGACCTTCTCTCCTCCCTGGCTCATAGGTATCCCGGCTTCCGGCATGAGTTCTACGAGCGGGAGATCGATCTCCCCTATGCCCTATTCTTGAACGACGACCAAATAAAGTTAGATGAGGTGGACAAGGCCACGGTGAACGAAGGGGATACCCTCTTTATCTTTCTTCCGGTGGCGGGGGGATAAGTTATGTCTGACAGGTTGGCCCGCGACTTTTACGTCCGTGACACCTTACAGGTGGCTGGGGAACTTTTGGGCCAGCGGTTGGTGCGGGTTATAGATGGGGAGCGGTTGAGCGGCCTCATCGTGGAGACGGAGGCCTACATCGGGGAGGAGGATAGAGCCTGCCACGCTTGGCGGGGGCGAACCGCCCGCACGGAGGTGATGTATGGCCCGCCGGGCCATGCCTATATCTACTTCATCTACGGGATGTACCACTGCTTAAACGTGGTTACAGATAAGGTGGGCTTTCCGGCAGCGGTTCTCATCAGAGGGATCCAGCCCCAGGAAGGGATGGAATCGATGCATCGGAATCGCGGTTTCCGTCCAGAGGAGGAACTGACCAATGGGCCGGGGAAACTATGTCAGGCCCTGGCCATCGACCGAAGCCTCAACGGCCTTGATCTTTGCCACAGCGACCTACTCTTCATTGAAGAGGCAAAGATGGTAGATCCAGGGGGGATAAAGGTCACGCCACGTATTGGCATCCGGGCTGATGAGATAGCGAAAGGAAAGCCCTGGCGCTTTCTTCTAAGTGGCAAGGCGTGGCCTTGAACGCCCAGGTCTCATTTTGCCTCATCTCTACTGCCTCCTTTACAGGCCTCGTTTGCCGAGTCTGCAGGACTGTCCTCCAGCAGCATCGCCGACGAATCCGTAAGCCTTGCCGAAGAAAACGAAAGAGGTCCTCATCGCAAGGAGGTCCTCTTCATACTACATGTAGTGGTTTTCAGCGCATTATGCGCTACATATTGTGGTCTGGTGCGCCTGACAGGACTCGAACCTGCAACCTACTGATTCGTAGTCAGTCGCTCTCTCCAGTTGAGCTACAGGCGCATGATTTTGATGTTTGAACGTGCGAAAAGCCTCTCTCCAGACCTAAATGGTGTTCTACTAACGACAAATCAGTGACTCTATTTTCACCCCCCTTCTAGACTCGAACCCCGATTCAACCTCCATCAGATTATAGCATCAGGTTGCAATTCGGTCAAGCCTGGCTCAGGCTTCTCACCCTCGCCTGTAAACTTGGATAGCTTTTCTTTTCGCATACCTGCAACCTTAAAATTCCTCCTACCCCCCTGACTTTTGGAACAACAGTTCTATAATATATGTAGAACGGTTGTGCTAAGGATATGGCCATGAAGGCGGTTCATGTCTTAGTCCAACATTTCCCCTGTCAAGTCGCGGTTCTGGAAGATCCATCTCTGGCGAGAAAACCCCTGGTCATAGGCGGTAACCCCTGGGAGAAGGGAGTTGTGTACGATTGCTCGCCGGAGGCTGTCGAAGATGGTATCCATCCTGGCATGCCTCTCCGTCAAGCAGAGCAACTCTCCCCTAGGGCCATCTTTCTTCCCTTTGAAGAGAAGAAGTATCAGGAGGTGCACCGCGCGCTCCTGACTGCTGTCGCCCCCTTCTCTCCTGTCGTTGAAACCCTGGAACTGGGCGAGTTATGCTTCGAGGCTTCAGGCTTGAAGCGTCTCTATGGTCCCGACCAGAAACTGGCACGCACGGTTGCCGGGGCTATAGAGACTACGATCAACCTTCTACCCCAGATTGGGATAGCTAGCAACAAATTCGTAGCTGCTCTTGCTGCCAGATTTGCCAGCCCTGGTAAGCCTCGAATCATCACCAGGGAAGAGGAAAGAGCGTTCTTAGCCCCCTTACCTATCGAGTTTCTTCCAGCGAACGATCTAACCAAGCGGTTCCTCTGTCTTTTGGGAATCGCGACGCTGGGCCAAGTAGTGGCGATGCCTAAGGCGGCTCTTGTCAAACAGTTCGGAGCAGAAGGAGCGCTGATACATGACTTGGTCCTGGGATACGATGACCGTCCAATCTCGCCCACTCCCGAGGAGCCGTCTTTGAGGAGTGAGGTCTCCTTTGAGGAACCCGTGGCCGACCTGGCCCGTCTAGCCAGCCACGCAAATCGGGTTGCATTCGACCTGACCGGTCTCTTGAGAAGGGATGGCAGAAAATGCCAAGGCATAGCTTTGGAACTGACGCTCGAAGATGGTCAAATCCTGAATACTGGGACACACCTTAAGGAAGCCACCTGCAACCCCCAAAAGATTGCCCGGCGACTTGCTGTGCTCTTGGTCTCACTAGACTACACGGCAGCAGTTACAGGCCTGGCGATACACCTGTTCCCGCTTCATCCCTTTCATGAGGGAAGCAAGCAGTTAGAACTCTTCGACTATCTTCGCAAGGCGAAGCAAGAGGCAGTAACTTACGTGGTGCAGCGGATCAACGAGAGATTAGGAGGTGACGCAGTGACAAGTGCAAGTAAGATAGGCCCGCCTTCCCCCATCCTGGTGGACGTCAGCCCCACCGCTGTAGGGAAACCCTGGTTCGTTAAGCGTAACGGAAGATGGGTTTTGGTGGAGGCTGTCACCGAGCATTGGAGGGTGGAAGACGATTGGCGGAATGGTGGGAGCAGCAGGGACTACTATCAAGTCGTGCTCATCGACGGGAAGATCATCGTCCTTTGCTACCAACGCCCAGACAAGAAATGGTATCTTGATATCTCCGCAAAGCCATTGCCATGTCCAGTTACGTTGAGCTCCACTGCCACAGCAACTACTCCTTCTTAGACGGGGCTTCCTTTCCCCAAGAGTTGCTCCTTCGCGCTCAAGAACTGGATATGCCTGCGCTGGGGCTGACTGACCATGATGGGCTCTATGGCATGGTCAAGTTCATCATGGCTGCCAGAGAGGTGGGGATCAAGCCTATCATCGGGGCTGAACTCACCTCAGATGGCGGCTACTACCTTACCCTTCTGGCGCAGGATCAGACCGGCTACTCCAACCTATGCCGCCTCATCACCAGAGCGCAACTGGATCACGAAAAGGGCGATCCCTCCCTAACCTGGAAGCATCTTGAGGAAGATACGGTCGGTCTCTTGGCTATTGCCGGTTGCCATAGGGGGGAGATAGCCCAACACCTCATCCGCCGGGATACCAAGGGTGCCGTGAAAGCCGCCCAAAGGTATCTGAAGGTCTTCGGGCCTGGGAACTTCTGGATCGAGGTAGCGCCACATGGTGGGTTATGATCAGCGCCTCTCAGATGACCTCATAGCGTTAGCCAATGAACTGGAAATAGGCTATGTGGCTACCAACAATGTCCACTATGCCACTCCTCAGAGCCGTCCCCTCCAAGACGTACTGACGAGCATAAAGCACAACACCTCCCTGGATGAATTAGGAGACCGGCGCCGCCCCAACTCCGAGTTCTATCTGAAGTCGGCAGAGGAGATGCTAGAACTCTTCCCCGACTACCCCGAGGCGGTTACCAACTCCTTGAGAATCGCTGAACAGTGCCAACCAGATTTGAGCTTCACCGAGCATCGCCTTCCGAAATTTCCCGTGCCCAAGGGCATGAGTGCCTTTGCGCATCTCTATGGGCTATGCTACGAGGGGGCGAAGAGGAAATATCGACCTATGAGCCGTAGGGTGATAGACCAACTGGAGCACGAACTTTCAGTTATCCACCGCGTGGGCTTGGAGGACTATTTTCTCCTCGTCTGGGATATCTGCCGCTATGCCCACCAGCATGACATCCTAGCCCAGGGCAGGGGCTCGGCTGCTGGCTCCATAGTAGCCTACGTTCTAGACATCACTCGTGTTGATCCCATCGAGCACGATCTTCTCTTCGAGCGATTCCTCTCTGAAAAGAGAGGTACCATCCCCGACATCGACTTCTCTCGTGAGGGACGGGAAGAGGTGATCCAGTACGTCTATCGCAGGTATGGAGAAGATCACGCGGCGATGGTATGTACGGTGATCACTTTCCAGGCCAGAAGTGCAATAAGGGAGGTCGGCAAGGCCCTCGGTTTCCCGCCCGACCTATTGGATAGAATCGCCAAGTCCGTCTATGGTTTTGATCCCGAGGCATTATCCCGTGCTGTGGCTGATGCTCAGGGGAAAGTAGAGGCCTTACCCTGGCAGCATCTAGCATATAGGTGTAAGGAAAGATCGGGTGCCTCCTGCTATAATGGACTCATCTGCTAGGACGGCATAGAGTCCAGAAGGAGGACACCCGACATGCTCAATTGTACCGCAAAACGGCTGAAAGAGATAGAGCCAAACACCCTGTTGGTAGGGATCGATATCGGCAAGAAGAAGCACGCTTGTGTGATCATGGATCTGAGAGCTAAGGTACTTACCCGTTTCAAGTTCTCCAACTCCCGTCAGGGCTTCGAGAGGCTCTTGGAGAAGGTGGAGGCTACTAGGAGAGACGCTCGGGCTGATCATCTTCTCTTTGGGATGGAGCCCAGTGGCCACTACTGGAGGAACCTGGCCTATTTCTTGGAAGGGCAGGAGTTCCGCTTCCGCTTGGTTAACCCCTTCACCCTGAAGAGACACCGCGAAGGCCAGGATCTGAGCCGCACCAAGAACGATTATCGAGATGCGGCCATGGTGGCTGAGCTCTTGCGGACCGGCAAGTTCACCCTCACCCGGCTGACTTATGGCCGGAGGGCAGAGCTGCGGCGCACCTTTTCCCTCTACACCCGTCTGGTGGATGATCGAGCCCGGCAGAAGACTCTCCTGAGAGGGGCACTCGACTGCCTCTTCCCCGAGTTCACTCAGGTCTTGAAAGATCCTCTGGGCTTGACCGCCCGGGCTGTGCTCCTGGCTTGCCCTGTTCCCCACACGATCAGAGAGAAGAACCTGGAGGAGTTTGTCTCTCTGGTCCGGGAGGCATACAAAGGTCGGAGGCTGGCGCTTGGGAAGCTGAGAGCACTCCATGAGGTGGCTAAAGAGAGCATCGGCATCCCAGCGGAGAATGGGGCCCTGGCTCTGGAGGTGAGAACGATCCTGCAGCTCATCGAGCTTTTGAATCGCCAGATCAAAGAGGTCAAAGCCCAGCTGATAGAGGAGTTCTTGGCCCTGGAGGAGAGTATATTCCTCCTCTCCATCAAGGGGATAGGCCTTACTACTGGGGCTGGGATCCTGGCGGAGATCGGTGATATCTCCACCTATCAGAGTGTGAAGTCCCTGCCCAAGCTGGGAGGGATTAACCCCTCGCAGAACGACTCTGGTGCCCATAGAGGGACTCACACCCCCATGACCAAGAAGGGAAGGGCAAGGCTGAGACGGGTGGTCTACCAGGCAGCCCTTTGCTGCATCGCTCACAACCCGCTCTTCCAGGCTGACTATCGGAGGCTCAGGGAGCGGAAACATAACCCTCTGCCTAAGATGAAAGCTGTGGGAGCGATGATGAACAAGCTGCTGCGGGTGGTCTATGCCCTCTTGAAGGAACGACGAACCTTTGAGGAGGAGTACCAGTGGCAAGTGAGGCCACTCCCTGGAGTGAGAGTGGCTACCCTTGTCGCTTGACCGAAGGGAGAGCATGGCTGAGGGGGGCGGGGGACACCGAACAGTGTCATGGGAAGAGGAAACCTCTGTCCCGAAAGTGAGACTGGTGCCCCCGCCCTCCAGGAGACCCGGATGAAGCATGATGGGAACCT
>DAOULQ010000203.1:0-4354 GCA_034419095.1 Anaerolineae bacterium
TCTCCATCCAGGGTGACTTTGAATTCATCGAACCTTATACTGTGACGATCCTCAGCGTAACGCTTCGACTTTTGGATCTTCCTTATCATCCCCGAATCCATCGTTACTCCTTTTCTAATAAAACACCAAGGGAGGTCTTACTCCTTGGTGTTCAGCCCTGTGCTTCTAGTCGGCAGGTACAATTCCGCGGTCATCCTCTCTGGATCTACCGTTACAAGTCTACCTTTCTTCTTTCAGGCTGTCAAGTGGCATCGGCTTATCCTGGTTGAAGGAAAGCGTCGCCTTGAAGGGCGACGCTACGTTTAATGCCATTTGGATAGGGGAGCATAGGTCGGGTATGGCCCGTCCTGGCATCATCGGGCCAGGGAAACCCGACTTACTCGTGCTGAGGCTGCAAGTAAGGTGATTAGGCTTGGGCCAGCCGCTTCTTCAGATAGGCTATCGTCTCCACCGAGGAGGGGTTCACCGCTCGCAAGGCAGCGAGATATAGGCTCACATAATCTCCGAAATGAGTGATCGAGAGGATCTGAGAAAGGGGGCTTCTGCCTTGGGCCTCCATCGACCAGTGAGGTATCCCATATCGAACTAGCATCTCCTCAGTCACTTGGAAGCGGAGGATGTTTCTGGGGTGGTAGAGCTGGGAGGTGAGGAGCAGGATTACGCCCTTTTCCGCTAACTCGCCAGGGTAGGGGAAGGCTTCCACGGTATTGTGATGGAGTTCCGGGAGCACCTCGAAGAAGGCGAAGCATTTGCCGTTTTCGTTGAACTGTGTCTTCCAGCGGCGAGCCACCGGTGCCAAGTGTTGGGCCCCGTAGATGACGGGCAGTTTGCCTTTAAGCAAAAGGGCCAGTTGCTTGGCCGGGTTTTGGGAGGTGGGGACCTCTTCTCTCACCTTGCTGCCCAACCCCTCCACCACTTCTATCGCTTCCTCCAAATCTGGCCTGAGATCGGGGACGAAGTCGAGTTTGGCTAATATGCCTAGAAGCATGATCAGAGAGAATCCGAGAGCGGCCCTGGGCTGGGAAACATAAGAGAAGGTGAGGGGGTTTTCAGCCCTCTGGGCTAACTGGCCATCGGTGGTGAGGGCTAGAAGTTTGGCCCCGCGCCGTGAGGCCTCCTGGAAAGCGGCAAGCGTCTCCTCGGTATTCCCCGAGTAACTGGAGGCTATGACCAGTGTGCCTCGGCCCACGAAACGGGGAAGATCGTACCCTCGATTGACGAAGATGGGCACTGGACATAGATCTCTAACCAGGGTGCGAACCAGATCCCCTCCTATGGCCGAGCCTCCCATACCCAAGATGACCACACTATCCGCCTGAGCATAGTCGGTGGGGATTGGCTGACTTTCGATAATCTCCCAAGCCTGGCGACACTGCCAGGACAACTCGGCGATCCGTTCTCCCATACCCTGAGGGTCGTTTCTTTTCAGGGCAGCGATATCGTCAAGATCGATCATGGGAACCTCCCGGATGCAATTTGGCTGGCTCGCTGTTCACTAGGTCGAGCCAGATCTTATAGACCTCGCTTCGGGGATGGCCGCTCAGTTCGGCCACCTCTTTCGTCGCCTCTCGGCCGGATACCCCTTCAGACTGTAGTTCTCTTAATGCCTCCCTGACCTTCTCCGCTTCCCAGGCCTCCTCCTTCGCCCCGGCGATGACCAGGGTGAACTCGCCCCGAGGACGCACCTCATTGAAATGGGCTCGCATATGAGAGACGCTCCCCCGGACAACCTCCTCATGTAATTTGGTGAGTTCCCGGGTGAGGGTCATCTCTCTATCGCCCAAGACCTCTTCTATATCCTCTAGGCTAACCAATAGACGGTGGGGTGCTTCAAAGGCCACTAGGGTTCGCTTTTCCCGGGCTGTGGCCTGGAGGAAGCGGCGGCGTTCTTTCCTCCGACGGGGCAAAAAGCCCAAATAGACGAAACTGTCCGTGGGGAGCCCGGAGACGGCTAGGGCGGCGATGGGAGCCGAGGGGCCAGGGATAGGAACCACCGCGATATCGGTGGAGATAGCGGCCCGCACCAGTTCGTAGCCGGGGTCTGAGATGCCGGGCGTGCCGGCCTCGGAGACCAGGGCTACATCTTTCGTCTGCAGGGTATCGAGGATATAGTCCAGTTTGGTGAGTTTGTTATGCTCGTAGTAACTGATGAGAGGGGTCTTTATCTCGTAGCGGGTGAGGAGTTTTCCGGTACGCCGAGTATCCTCACAGGCGATGAGATCCACCTCCTGAAGAATGCGGAGGGCTCTCAAGGTTATATCCTCCAGGTTGCCTATGGGTGTGGCCACTAGATAAAGGGTGCCCATGTCTCCTTACCGATGGTAAGAGATGAAAGGGAAATAAGATTTGTTTGACAGAGCGAGAGAGATGGGTATGGAATCCGCCGCTACATTGCCCGCTCCATCGATGAATTTTATCCGTAGGCTTCCGAGCGTCTCGCCCTCAGCCAGTTGCAGGGTGATACCATCTTGGTATGGCTCAGGGTAGGAGACCACCAAAACCCGATCCAAGGTCAGATCGGTGACACCGGTGAAGTAGGTGCGGAACTCTAGCCCTAGGCTTCCTTGATCTGTGTAGTTGAAGTCAACGCTGAACTCTTGGTAGAGGTTCGACTCTCGGAAATCTATACCCCGCAGGTGGAGGAGTCCCAGTTGGCGGAGCACATACCTGCCCTGGGAGTCGGTAGTGTGGTCTACCACGTCCAAGATAGCCGCTACTTCGGTGGTGAGCACGTTGCTGGTCTTGAGGCGAAAGTAGGCTCGATAGGCTTGGCCAGCCGACAACTCAAAGGTATAAGGGCCATACCAGTAGCCAGGGGTGTGCACCCCTGCCCGTCCCAGCCAGGCCTGACCATTCAAGGCCTTCGCATCGTTGATCAGTTTCCCGGAGTTGGATTGATGGATTAGTTCTTCCCCTTCCCATATCCAGTTGTGGCTGACAGCCATCTTCTGGAGGCCGCTTCCCCCTTCATCGGAGGCGGAGAGGAAAAGGGTCACCGCTGAGGGGTCGTTGGGATCCTGATAGGCCCCTACGGTGCCGGAGGGAGCCACTCGGTCCAGTCCCACAAAAGCCGCCGGGCTAGCGTCGTATTGGACGACGTTGTCCGCTTGGTCGATGCCCACGGCGGCGATCTGGATGGCTTCCCCGGTGGGGGGCTGGTTGGGGAGAGAGGAGAGGTCCCAGAGATAACTCCAACCGTCGCTACCGTTGGTGTCTGTGAAGAGGAGATGCCAATCGATGCTCTCCCCATCATCGTAGCGGGCCCAAAAATCCACCTCTTTCATCCCGCTGTTTCCATCACTGGCGTTGGCTACCAAAAGCGCCTGGTTGGTAGTGAGGTAGCAATCCGACCAGGGGAGGACGACACTGGCCACGGGGGGTTTCGAATCGTCTCCCGACTCCGCTGGGGCCTCCACGGTGACATCCGTATAGTAGTGAGTGAGGATCTGCTGGTAGTTCCAGCCATGCCAAGAGGCCCACCTTTGAGCACCCCACTGGGAGAGCCCATAGCCATGGCCGTATCGAGCATCACCAAAACAGACGGGGTCGTTGACGGCCTGGAGGTAGGGAAACCTACTGGGAAGGTCATCTCGAGTTCGGGTGGGATGGCCATTGTTTGCGCTGTACATGGCGATGATGGGCGAGTCCAAAGGAGGCCCTCCGTCATCCCAATCGTTGTGCCAGAGGTACTGCCCCCAGGTGGCATCCACCGCGGCGTCCGCCTCAGGATAGGTGTTGGAGCCCATGTACTGATAGTTGGTGCAGTCATCCACATCCCAATAGGGGGAGACGGGGTGGTTGAGGGCGTAATACCAACCGTAGGAGCGAGCCGCGACGGCTTGGGACTTGAGGGCCTCTGGCTCCCAGGAACGGGGCATCTCGTAGGGAACCACATGCTTGACATAAGTATCGAGTTCGAAGTAGTCGATTTGACCATCGGGGACATCGCGGCTCCAGTTGCAGTAGGCGTGGTGAATCACTCGGATGTAGTCGGGCAGCGAGAGGTGCGTGCTTGCTGGAAGACCGATAGAAGGAGCAGCCAAGGAGGTCTCTTTAGGGGTAGGCAGCATCCGAAGGAAGGGAATCTCCGGATTTTCGCTCCTGACCGGGGCTTCTTCCACATCTAGAATCCATACATCGCCATCCCGCTGGAAGGCCAGGTATCGCCCATGGGGCGACCAGACGGGGGCCTGCTCTTCCCTCCCGCCGGGGGTCAGGTTGCGCAGCCCCTTGCCATCCGAGCCTACCAGCCAGATGTCGCAGGCCTGGGCCGTCCCACTACCCCTTGGGCAGCGGGATAAAGCGATGGTTCCCCCATCGGGAGACCAACTGGGTGCTCCGAACTGCTCATACT
>DAOULQ010000204.1:0-14266 GCA_034419095.1 Anaerolineae bacterium
AACCTGCCGGGCAGCCCCAAAGCGGTACGGGAGGGCCTAGAGGTGATCCTCCCCGCCCTACCCCACGCCATCGAGATCCTGAGAGGCGACGCCGGGGCCTCCAACCGCCACGAATATCAGGTCTAAACGCCCTCCATAGGAGTCACCGGTTCTGACGGCCTATCGGTCTTCCTGATATCCCCCAACTTGCCAGAAACAGGATGCCGGCCACCACAGGAGGCAAAGCCACAATAGGTAGCACCAAAACGATTCCCTCCGGGTAGTCAGCAAACTGCACAAGTGCCCAAATGAATGCAAGCAAGCCCTCTAGCATCAGCACAACTCCTCCAATGGCCTCCCATCGCCAGGGGATTGCCGCGCCGCCGCAGAGGAGCAAAACGACCGAAGCCACCATAAGCAGGCCTATTAGGTCCTCCGATGTCCTCGGGGGGATGCTTATCGGAGCAATGGGGTCAAAAATCTGACCCACGGCGAAGAACGACCAGCAACCCGCCCAAATCAGCGCCACACCCCGCGCGATATAGCGCATCAACTTTGCTACTCGGTCTGTGGTTTTTCGAACTCCTGTCATGATTCCATCCTCCTTTCCTCCCCACCACTCCCTGAGCCGCTGCACCGCATAGGCCCCTGCTGCACCCACGTTTGCCACCAAGAAACCCATGTATTCCCTCCTCTGCCTCAGTCCCTGAGGTTCTGCCCTTCTTGATCTCCACCAACTTGCGAGAAAGAGAATGCCGGCTACTAAAGGGGGGAGGCCGAACCAAGGAAACCACCCTATGATCTCCGAGCGCGGAACATACACAATGGGTACAACGAAGCCCGCTACCACCAACACAATTCCTCCAACAGCCTCCCACAACCATGGGATTGCCGCTGGGACCACGAAGAACAAGACGACCTTAAGTAGTTCAGGCAAAGCCAAGTCCCACCTCCCGGCCGTTATCGCTCCGCTCCCCGGGTCAGCGAGGAGTACGAGCACAAGGAAGCCCCCCATGAGACCCGCCCAAATCACCGTCAAAGCCCGCGCGATGTAGCGCATCCATTTTGCTGCTCGGTCTCCAACGCCTCTCATGATTCACCCTCCTTTCACTATCTCAGCGAGTATCTTTCGCCTACCTACTCACAGAGGACAACCCCCTGCTTACATACCACTGTCATGCGCTGTTTTGAGGGCTTCCCGCTCCTCTTGATCTCCACCAGCTTGCCAGAAACAGAATGCCGGCCACTAAAGGGGGCAATCCCCCAGCAAGCACCATGAGAATGTGGGGCCACCCGCCAAAGCCAACGAACATCTGCGCGGTGAATAAAGCTAAGCCCTCCAACACCAGCACAACTCCTCCAATAACCTCCCATCGCCACGGGATTGCCGCACTGGCCAAAAGGAACAAGGAGATGCAAATGGCAACGAGAAGCCATCCTAGACTGAAATTGAGCATCAACGAGGCACCATTACAGAACACCCACCAACCCGCCCAAATCAGCGCCAAACCCCGCGCGATATAGCGCATCAACTTTGCTACTCGGTCTGTGGTTTTTCGAACGCCTGTCATGATTCACCCTCCTTTCCTCCCCCATCACTCCCTGAGCCTCTGCACCCAAGAGGGCTGAGCGCCAGGTGCGGTGAGAAGTGCGAGGCCCTCATCCTTTGGATTGATGTATGAGCAGAATTATGAACCTCTCCGAACGCTGATGGCCCTGCCCACGATGCCACCAAGAGCGCCCAGCCCAGCCGCTATCGCGATGGTGAACCCTCGCTCGTATCCGATAGCCATGAAGATTTCGCTGCCAACGGGCGCCGCCGTCGGAGCCCCCGGCGGTTCGAACAATGCTGCGAAGATGAAGCCCATCACCACGTCTGCGATTAGGCTGATTATCTGGGCTATTGCTCCGGCTAGGGCTCCTGCTCCAGCCGCGGCTCCAGTGGTTAGCGCTGCCGCGGCGCCAAAGCGAGCGGCCAATATGCCAGAGGCGAGCCAAAGCACCAGGGTCTGCAGGAGCATGACCAACCCTGCTGCCATGAACACCACAACACTTGGTTCCTCAGAACCTGGGGGGTGGAACTGAAGAGCTAGTACATACGGAATCACACCAACCACGATCGCGACTATGCCCATGATGATCCCAGCTTTCAAACCCGCGCGAAGCATCCTGTTCTCCTTTCTCCTGGGTCTGTGGTATCTCGATGGTCTGTCACGATTCATCCTCCTCTCGCCATCTCAGCAAATGGCTTGCGCTTACCTACTCACAGAGGACAACCGCTGTTGACATACCGCTATTTCAACTGATCCCGCTTCTCACCAGCCTAATCACGGTGTACACAACGGAGACTATGAAATAGAGAGGGATTACAAGAAGGGCAACAAAGAAGAATACCGCTTCGTCGGGTCCCCCAGGCCCGTGAGGCCAGTAGTGCTCATAGAATAGAGCGTAATTCACACCATGTAACAGGACTGACAAAAGCCAAGCAGGTATTATCAGAACTGTTCTCCAACTCAGCAGAAGGAACTTCTGATATCCCATCTTCCTTATCAGAGTGTACACAAGGGAGATTATGAGATAGACGGGGATTGCAACTGTGCCCAGGATGAATAGTACGTCAGTGGCGAGATCGACTTTGATGGCAAAATAGTAAATCGCCTTATGTAACAAGGCCGACAATACCCAGGCACCGGCTATTATTAGACCCCTCTTCCAACTCAGCCGAAGGTATTTGTCCAGTTTCATCTGCTTTATCCCTCCTTCCAGTAAAAACGGGCTCTTTGTGTTTCTATTAAACAACAAAAGGGGTGCCAATACCAGACCAAGAACTGCCAAAAAGTGCCAACTTTGCGGAGGTGAAAAGATTGAAATCGCATCGGGTCATCTCATTTGAAAAAAACGGCAGCCAATCGAGGCCGCCGGCTTAGATTCGGGTCAAAAGCAGGGGTCACTTATACCTTATCACCTCGAAGCGGTAGAGTTGCACCGACTCATCCGGCCCGATGCCCGCCTTCCGTCGGCAGATCTCCACCTGGTATTCTGCTGTATCGACCCCCTCTAGATCGGGGAGAAGGAGCCCGCGCCTCCAGCCGCATTCCACGATGACGCCGTACCGCTTGGGATCTAAATCCCCCAGCCCTTCCACCGGTTCAGGGGTAGTCAGGACATCCACGGAGATATCGAGGTCATCGAGTTCCTCAGGCCCCACGGGAGGGAATCGAGGGTCCTGAGTGGCTGCGGCTATAGCGTTGCGGATGATCTCCTGGGCCACGTTCTCCTCCCTGGGCTCGATGGTGCCTATGCAGCCCCGGAGTTGCCCCCTCTTCTTGAGGGAAACGAAGACCCCGGCCCGCTCCCCCATCTCCGGCGTCACCTCCTCAGGAGGGGAGATAACCCGCCCCTCCTGGATATACTTTCTTATCGTCTCCTGGGCCAGGCGAACAAAAGGGTGAGGCTGTGCCATAATTCCCTCCGAATATTTACGCTCTCTGGTGGCCATTCTAACCTCGAGCCTCCCCCATGTCAAGCCTATTGACGGAATGGCGATTATGGTCTACAATGCGAAAGGGTCAACGTGCGGAGGAATCGTTTCCTCCCCCCACTCTTTGCAAGGAGGCGAAGATGGAAAAACCCTGGTTGAAACATTACGATGCTGGTGTGCCCCACACCATCGACTACCCTGAGGTGCCACTCTACTATTTTCTAGAGGAGGCGGCTCGGAAATATCCCGACAATATAGCCACGGTGATCCAGGGCGGGAAACTGACCTACAAGGAATTGAACGAACTCACCGATCGCCTGGCTGCGGCCCTCTACGATTTAGGCCTCAGAAAGGACGACCGCGTGGCCCTCTACCTCCCCAACTGCCCTCAATACGTGTTAGGCTTCTACGCCATCCTCAAGGCCGGGGGCATCTCCGTAGCCATCAACCCCCTCTACGCGCCCCGAGAGGTGGCCCATCAACTCAACGATTGTGGAGCGGAGACGATCATCGTCCTGAGCAAGATGTATCCTGTGGTGAAAGCGATTCGCGCCCAGACCAAACTCAAGAACGTCATCGTCACCAACATCAAGGAGTATTTCTCCCCTCTGATCAAGATCCTATTCACCCTCTTCAAAGAAGCGAAGGATGGACATCGTGCCACCCTGGAGGAGGGCGACCTCTGGTTGCAGAACCTCTTAGTCCGCTACACTCCGGAGCAACGGCCGGAGGTCGAGGTCGGCCCCAACGATCGAGCCATCTTCCAATATACAGGGGGCACCACCGGAGTCCCCAAGGGAGCGATAGGGCTGCACCGCAACTTGGTGGCCAACGCCCTGGAGATCTGCGCTTTCCTACCCGATTTGGAAGAGGGCAAGGAGGTTCACCTGGCGGCCATACCGCTCTTCCACGTCTATGGCCTGGTGGCCACTATGTGCAGCGCCGTGGCCATGGGCGCCTCCATGATCATGATCCCCAACCCCCGAGACCTAGATGAGGTCCTAAAATCCATCGACAAATACAAGGTCACCCTCTACATGGGCGTGCCTACCATGTATCTGGCCCTCTGCAACCACCCTGACATCATCAAGTACGATGTGAAATCTATCAAGGCTTGCATCTCCGGGTCAGCGCCCCTGCCCTTAGAGGTGAAGAGGAGGTTCGAGGAACTCACCGGGGGCAAGTTGGTGGAAGGATATGGGTTGAGCGAAGCCCCCACCGCCAGCCACTGCAACCCGGTCTACGGCCGGGTTGTACCTGGAAGCATCGGTCTCCCCCTTCCCGATATCGAGGCCAAGATCGTGGACCTGGAGACCGGTAGCAAGGATCTCCCCGTGGGAGAGATAGGAGAGCTAGCCCTCAGAGGCCCCATCGTCATGGAGGGGTACTGGGAGATGCCCCAAGAGACGGCCCTGGTGATGCGTGAAGGGGGATGGCTCCTCACCGGCGACATCGCCAGGATGGGCGAAGATGGCTATTTCTACATCGTGGACCGCAAAAAGGATATGATCCTCTGCTCCGGTTACAACGTCTATCCGCGGGATGTGGAGGAAGTCCTCTTCGAGCACCCCAAAGTGCAAGAGGCAGCCGTGGCCGGCATCCCTGACCCCTACCGGGGCGAGACGTGCAAAGCCTGGATCGTCCTTAAGCCAGGGGAGAAGGCCACTGAGAGGGAGATCATCGACTTCTGCCGGGACAAACTGGCCAAGTTCAAGATACCCACCACTGTGGAGTTCCGGGATGAACTCCCCAAGACCATGGTAGGCAAAGTCCTTCGCCGTTACCTGAGGGAGGAGGAACTGAAGAAGCAAGAGGAAACGTAGCCCCAAGACTGGTGGACATTTACTGACGGGGATAAGATAGGGACGGCTCGGGTCCATCCCTATCCTCTTATTGCGGCCATCTGCGGGGAACCCTTGACTCCCGGTTGACGTCTATATAGTGGAAAATGGGAAGAGAGGAGTACTGGAGATGAAGATCAAATCATTCTTGATGCTTATGGCACTACTGGGCCTGGTAGGTTGTAGCATCTGGGCCGGCGTCCCAGGTGAAGGGCTGCCATCGGGGAAGATCGTGCAGTCAAAGATGCAGCGGGTGACTTCACCAGACGTGGCAGAAGCCGATTTGGCGCAACTGGTCGCCGGCAACAGCCGGTTTGCTTTCGACCTCTACCAGGCTATCCGAGAGGAGGAAGGAAACCTCTTCTACTCCCCATATAGCATCTCTCTGGCGTTGGCGATGACTTATGCTGGAGCCCGAGGGGAGACCGAAGAGCAGATGGCGGACACTCTACACTACACCCTCCCCCCAGACCGACTGCATCCCGCTTTCAACGCTCTGGATCTCGAACTCGCCCGTCGCGGTGAAGGTGCAGAGGGCAAGGATGAGGAGGGTTTCAGGCTGAACATCGCCAACTCTATCTGGGGCCAGAGCGGCTATTCGTTCCTGCCCCAATTCCTCGACACCCTGGCCGAAAACTACGGTGCCGGGCTGAGGCTCCTTGATTTCGTGAAGGCATCAGATGAGTCCCGTGGCGTCATCAACGACTGGGTCAGTGAGGAGACAGAGGGCAAGATCGAAGATCTGCTTCCTCAGGGCTCCATCAGCCCTGCTACAGTCCTTGTCCTCACCAACGCCATCTACTTCAATGCGGCATGGGAATACCCCTTTGAAGAGGAACTGACCCATGATGGCGTATTCAATCTGCTTGACGGCGGCCAGGTTACCGTGCCTATGATGGGGCAGAAGGAGTTCTTCGGCTATGCCCAGGGCGAAGGGTATCAGGCGGTCGAACTGCCGTACGACGGCGAGGAACTCTCAATGGTCATCTTGCTTCCCCAGGCCGGCCGATTTGAGGAATTTGCCAGCGCGCTAGATGCCGAGCGGGTAGGTTCCACCCTGAACGGTATCGAGCCACAAGAGGTTCACCTAACCATGCCCAAATTCACTTACGAATCGGGCTTCAGGCTGAGGGATACGCTCACTGTCATGGGCCTGCCGGCGGCCTTCACCGCTGCCGACTTCTCGGGTATGGACGGCACCCGCAACCTTTTCATCGATGATGTCTACCACAAGGCGTTTGTATCGGTGGACGAAGCCGGTACGGAAGCGGCAGCTGCCACCGCTGTGGTGGTAGCAAGGGCAGCTCCCACACCACCCAAAGAGGTTACAGTTGATCGCCCCTTTATCTTTATGATTCGCGACATCAAGACCTCTGCCATCCTGTTTTTGGGCCATGTCGTAAACCCCAGCGTCTAGTCCCCGTTGACCGCTAAGTGTAAAGAAGGGTGGAATATCATCCACCCTTCCTCTATCCCTCCACGGCGAAGGCGGATTCCCTGCCCTTAACCTCAGGGACTCCTCGATTCCACCTCCGAGATGGGCACGGCGATCATCGTCACCGAGACCGGCTGGCCTTGCTCCATGGTGTAGACGATCACCTCATAGTCTTACCTTCGCTCCCTCCCCCAGAGGCGACGCAGCCATGACCTTATAGGGCCAGCGTGACGTTTCACTATGATGACCGTCTTAGAGCACCGTCTGGCTATCCTCTCCGGAACGTTGCCCACCACGAGTTGTTGGAAGAGCCCTTCACGAGTGGCTCCCAAGAGCACCAGGTCGTGTTCCTTGGCCTCAGCCAAAACCCCCTGGACAACATCAGGAGCGACTGTCACTCTGGGTTCCAAAGGCCGATCCGATTCTAAGCCAGCCAAAGTATGGTCGATCACCCTATTCGCGTGTTCTACCTCTGCCTCGGTCCCAGATCGGCATATATAGAGGGCTGTAACTTTCCCCCTGTACTCTTCGGCTAGGGCGATGGCCATCTCCGCCGCTAGGACAGCATTGGGCCCTCCAGCGGTGGGGACAAGGACGCGCTCCACTCGAGATAGATCACGATCCCGGACCACAGCCACATCACAGGGCGTCTCCTCAACCACTCTATCCAAGACACGACCTAAGAGGACCCCTCGGGAACGGGTATAGCCCCGCCAGCCGAGAATCAAGAGGTCCGCCCTCCTCTCTGTTGCCGCCTCGATGATGGCACGCCCTATATCACGCCCCAAACGAGTTGTCGGGCGCACCGGTACCTCCTCACTATCATGGGCTGTCGCTTCTTCTAATAGTGAATCTTTGGACAAGAACTTAGGCACCACATGGAGGGCTAAAACCTCCCCTCCCTTCGCCTTGGCCAAAACCTTGGCCAAGGTCAACAGGGTCGCAAGCGTAGACCGGTGGGCCAAAGAGACCAGTACCCGATATTCCCGCGGGGAGACCCTGGTCAACCCTGCGCCCAGCTCTCCTACCCGCTCAGGCTCAAAGAAATCCTCGTCGAACTCAAAGATAAATCCACACCGAAAACATTGGAAGACCACCCGCAGAGGAGAGAGGGGCTCCACCTCGCCGGGCAGATCCATCCGCATCTCATAGAGCCTCTGCTCCCGCAAACCCACCAGTTTGGCCTCTCCCCGGCAGAGGGGACACATGAATTGGAAATCCCGAAGCGTGTCCGCCAACCTCTCACTTCGCTCCCTAATATGAGCCAGAGCCCTCTCCTCCTCGTTCACCTTCGCCTCCTCAAATCTTCGATTAGTTCTTCACTCCTCCTCTCCAGCCGCTTGAAGCGCCGAGAGGATAAAATGCCCTTCCGCCGCAAGATGTAAACACCCACCCCAACCAAGGAAGCACCGACCCCATAGAGGATTGAATCGAGAGAGAGAAAAGGGGCTACGCCAGCGGAAGTGATCACCGCCAGAATAACCACCCAAGGGTAGCCGGGAACCTTGTAGGGGCGCTTGAGATCTGGCTCTTTGCGTCGCAAAAGTATCACGCTGGCGTTCACCATGGCCAGCCCCACGAGATAGGAGAAGTCGGCGATACCGGCCACCATCTCGATGTTGTTCAGCAAGACCAAGCCGATCGTTACCACCATGCTGATGAAGATGCCCGAGACAGGAGTCCCCTTTTCCTCGTCCAAGAGGCCGAAGAGGCGAGGAAAGTTGGCATCTCGCCCCAAAGCGTGGAAGACGTGAGAGCCGGCCAGGATATAGGCGTTCAAAGAAGAGAGAGTAGCACCGATAGCTGCCACCGCCACCATCAAGGCACCGTAGCGCCCCAAAGGAGAGAGCCTGGCCACCTCCACCAGGGCTAGGCCACTGGCCGCGGCCTCTTCACCGACTATGGCTTTAAGCCCTTGATGGCCAGCGATCCCTACCATGGCAGCCACAACAGCCAAGTAGAAGAAAGTGCCAATGCCCAAGGTGATCATGATGGCCCGGGGAATAGTTCGCTCAGGCTCAACGATCTCCTCCGAAGCGGGACTGATGAGTTCAAAGCCCACGTAGCAAAGATAGATAAGTCCCATCACATATAGAAGATCGAGGGGGCGTCCTTGTGATAGGAAGGGGGTGTAATGGTCCAACTTGATTCGGGGGATAGAGGCCAGAATCACCAGGAAAAGCAAGCCCAAAAGCGATAAGGTCATAAGGTTCTGTGCTCTGCTCGTTCCTTTTATCCCCCGGTAATTGATCAGCGAGAAGAGGACCACGGCTGGGATAGCCAAGGCCGGATACCAAGGGACAGGAAAGAAGGCGGTCAGGGCGTCAGAGAAGGCCAGGGCGAAGGTAGCACAGGCAGCGACACCCCCGATCCAGAGAAGCCAACCGGTGGCGAAGCCATAGAGGCCCGGGCTAGCCATCTGGGCAAAGGTGTAGCCCCCGCCAGCCTTAGGAATGGCCGCCGACAGTTCACAGTAGCAAAAAGCGGTGAGCAAACTCACCACCGCCATGACCAGATAGGCCAAAATAGCCGCCGGCCCAACGATGGCAATCGCCCGCCCGGAGAGGACGAAAATGCCAGCACCCACCAACGCCCCGATGCCCAAGAGCGTAGCACCACCTAGACCCATCACCCGCTTGAATTCTGCTATCTAAACCCTCCCCGCGGTCTCTCCTAAAGGGACTAAGATGCGGTATCCAGGCTTTTCCATAAAGACCTCTGCTCGCCACTTCTATTATGCCAATCGACCCAAGAGCGACTAGCAACCACTCCACAGAGCCCTAGACCAGTTTTATGATTGTACAAAGATTACCTCAGAAGTGCCACTTTCTCCCTGCTCCCCAAAGGCGATGCAGCGATGACCTTATTGGACAAGCGTGGCGTTTTACTACGATGACCGTCTTCGAGCATCGTCTGGCTACCACCTCCAGAACGTTGCCCATTAGAATTGTCGGAAGAAGCCTGCCTTTGCGGCTACCGCCCTTTGGGGTACCAGACCGGGTTAGCGTCGCAGATGGTAGGGGATGTCGATGATGACCCGCTGGAAGCCAAAGCGTCGTCGGCGGTAGAGCAGCGCGACTTTAATCAGCCAGGCCGTCTGGTTATGCAACAAGCGGTGCCACCATTTGGCCGGGACAAACTCGGGTAATATCACCGTGGCGAGCTGGCCGTCGTTGTGCTGACGGTCGGTCTCGTCGAGAAAGTCCAGCAGCCGCCCGACGATAGACCGGTAAGGCGAAGACACGACCGCCAACTTCACATCCGGCCACCACTCTTCCCACCGCTCGCGGACGCCTTCTCCTGTGCCCGGTTCGATCTCAATGTACACTGCCGTCACATTGTCCGAGATGGACCGGGCGTAAGCGATGGCGTCAAAGATCCCGCGATGGACACCGGAGATGGGTACGACTACCCGTGGGGTTGGATATGGCTTGAGGGAAGGGGGCAGCCCGTGCAACGACAATTGCTGGGCGACCTCTCGGTAGTGGCCACGGATCTGGAGAAAGATGAAGACCAATATCGGGATCAATAGAATGGTAATCCAAGCCCCCTTAGCGAATTTGCTGACGCTAATGACTATGAGCGTTGTCCCTGTCGCCAGGGCTCCAAGGCCGTTGAAGGTCGCTTTCGGCCACCAACCCCTTCCTCGCTCACGCCACCAGTGAAGGACCATCCCCGCCTGTGATAATGTGAAGGCTAGGAACGCGCCCACGGCAAAGAGGGGGATCAAGGCATGGGTATCACCGCCAAAGAGGACAATCAGCAAACCTGTCGCACCCGCTAAGAGCAGGATGCCATTGGCAAAAACCAACCGGTCCCCTATGGTGGACAGTTGACGGGGCAGAAAGCTATCCCTTGCCAGCAGCGCCGCCACGCGGGGAAAATCCGCAAAGCCGGTGTTGGCCGCCACCGCCAGAATGAGCATCGTGCTGGCCTGGACCAGCAGATAGGCCGGTCCGCTGCCCAGCAGTCGCCGCCCCAGGGCCGAGAGGATCGTCTCCTCAGGCCCGGCGACCACACCCAGAAATTGCGTTAACCCAATACTGCCCAGGAATAGTATCCCCATCAACAGAGCCATGACTATTAGCGTCCGCCCGGCGTTCTTTGACTCGGGGCGCTGAAAGACCGGTACCCCGTTGCTGATAGCCTCAATGCCCGTCAGCGCCGTGCAACCGGCCGAAAAGGCGTGCAACACCAGGAGCGCTGTCAACGGTTCCGAGGGTAGCGGGGCGACGACAGCCTGCACCCCAAGGCCTCCTGTCACGGTGCGCACCGCTCCGTAGGCCAGCATCGAGAGATAGGCGAACAGGAACAGGTAGACCGGGCCAGCCATCAACGTACCTGTTTCGCGCAGCCCCCTCAGGTTGGCTAAGGTGATGACGAGCAGGAGCAAGAGCGATAAGGTCACACGGTGCGGCCACAGTGCGGGGAACGCCGATGCGATCGCCGCCACCCCTGCGGTTAGGCTCACCGCTGCGGTCAGCAGATAGTCCATCAGTAGCGCGGCCGCCGCCACCAACCCCAGCAGCGTCCCCAGGTTCTCCCGAGCCACGATGTACGAGCCACCGCCGGAAGGGTATGCGTGGATGGTCTGGAAGTAAGAAAGAGCGAGGAGGGTCAGCAAGCCAGTGATAGCCAAAGCAATGGGCAGGGATAGGGACAACCCGGCGCTACCCGCGACTACCAGCCCCAGGTAGATCTCCTGGTTGGCGTAGGCGATAGATGACAGCGCATCGGGCGAGAACGCGGCCAGTGCCCTGATCTTGTTCAACCGCTTCTTTTCAAGCAGTTGCGTGGGCAGTGGGGAGCCGATCAACGCCTCTTTAATCTTGTCCCACATTAAAGATCACCCGCCGTCCATTCTAGAGTGAAAAAGAGTGTCAATCAACGAGAGAGCAGGGCTTTGAACTCACCTCTTGGCCACCGGACGGGCGAAGATGAGGTACCCCGTATGAGCCACCATCCTATCCACAGGGCGCAACCTGGCGGCCACGGTCTTATAAGGTCGGAGCATGATCTCGCAGACCTCGATATCTACAAAGCCTTCTTCAAGCCCCCTTAGGAGGTTTGAGACCTGATTGGCGGTGGGCACCACCGCTCCCAGGAAACCCCCGCACCTGAGGGCTTCCCGGGCTTGGAAAAGGTAGTGATGAGGGCTCCTCACATCGAGGAATAGGGCCTCCACATCGCGCTCGTCGAACCCCTCCGCGATGTCCCGCTGTTTCAGTTCCACGTAATCCAAAAGCTCTACTCGGGACAAGTTCCGTTCTGCCAGGGCGAGCATCTCCTCCCGCTCCTCGTAGGAGTAGACCCGCCCCTCCGGGGCCACCGCCTGGGCCAAGGCGATGGTGAAGGCCCCGCTGCCGGTGCCCGCCTCTATCACTCGGGAGCCAGAGCGTATGTTCATCTTGAGGAGGATATAGCCCGATTCCTTGGGGTAAACGATCTGGGTGCGTCGCCTGGCATCCATGATCAGGTCATGGATAGAGGGTTCAACTACCCAAAACGGGTATCCCAGATGAGAGACGACTTCCCCTCCCCAAGGCTGGCCGATGAGATCATCGTGCGAGATCCGCCCTCGATGGGTATGCAGCTCTCCACCTTGCTCCAGGCGCACGATGAACCGTTTGCCATCCTTCCCCAATAGGAGAACCAGATCGTTCTCCGAGGCTATCTCCACCAACTTCTCCCTCATATCATCTGCCAAGCCCGAAAGCCCCACCAGTTGTTGTAGCGTCGCAGATTACTGCGACGCTACAAAATGGGCGGAACAGGGCTCGAACCTGTGACCTCTTCCTTGTAAGGGAAGCGCTCTCCCCACTGAGCTATCCGCCCACACCTTCATCCTAAAGCCAGACTCCCTTTATGTCAACACTGCAAAGCAAACCGTCAAAACGGCAGATCCTCTACCTCACCCGCAGCCACGAACTCCACCTCGTCCCTGGCTGGGCATATCTCAAGATAGTCACACCAGGAGCAGAAGGGGTTCACCCGAGGCTTGAACCGCTCCACCCCTTCGATCTGGGCGATGATCTCCCTTATCTTCTCCACCGCCGCGTCCAGATCTTCCTTCGACCTAGTTGTAGTCAACTTCTCCCCTGCTTGGAGGTAGTGGGCAGTGAGTTTCGAGGCGAAGATGGCCCTCTGGTGGTAGAGTCCCAGGCAGTAGATGCTCATCTGGAGATCCTGGTCGAACTCCTCCTGGGAGGGGAGATAAGTCCCGGTTTTATAGTCGATGAGTTCATACCCTCCATCCGGAAGGCGATCCACCCGGTCTACGCGGCCCATGAGTATGAAATCAACAATGGGCACCTCCAACCGCTCCTCGATCACCTCTGGCTGAACGCTCATATCCTCTGAGTGGTAGTAGATCTCCAAGACCTCCAGAGCCTTCTCCCCCCACATCCTCTCCTCCTCCGCCGACTTAAAGACCCGCCGATCTTGCCGAAGCCAATGTTGGCGGAGAAGGTGCTTCAACCCCTCCAGGGTGCGCCCCTCAGGAGGCACACGGAAGAAGTCGGCCAGGGCCTTATGGATGGCCCGCCCGAAGATGAAATGGGGCCACTCCTTCTTATACCTGTCCCCCAGGTAGTCGATATACTGGAATTTATAGCGGAGGGGACAACGTTGGAAGATGGATAATTTATAGGGACTGATTTTCATCTGTGCGTTCTTATTTCACCCTGAGGGCCTCATATCTTTTTATGCTTGTCCTGGATTTCAAATCCAGCACAAGCGGTATGAATCCAGGACAAGCGGTAAGCGGTATAAATCCAGCACAAACGTAAATATCTACATCTTCTCCGGCGCGGAGACGCCCATCAGCCCCAGAACCCGGGCCAGGACTGAGCGTTTAGGCGGTTCTTAGTGGCGTCGGATGTTACCATCTGCCGCCCTGGTTGTCAGGAGGTAACTCCTGATAACGCAATCAAGATCGATGCTTGTGCTGGATTTTAAATCCAGCACAAGCGAAAGCATCTACATCTTCTCCGGCGCCGAGACCCCCATCAGCCTCAGAACCCGGGCCAGGACTATCTTACAAGCCTTCACCAACTTGAGCCGGGCCTTGTTTAAGGGCATATCCTCAGGATAGGAGGAGACGACCCGGCACTGCTTGTAGAAGGAATGGAAAGCGCTGGCCAAATCCTGGGCGTAGTAGGTCAGATGATGGGAGGCCAGGTTGGTGACCGCCAACCCCACGATGTCCGGCAGAAGGACCATCTGCCTGAGGAGGGCCAGTTCTGCTGGGTGTTTGAGGAGAGAGACATCGCCATCTGAGTAATCCAGATCCCCTGCATAGCGAAGAACGCTGGCTATCCGGGCATGGGCGTACTGCACATAATAGACTGGGTTCTCCTGCGACTGCTCCTTGGCCAACTCTAAGTCGAAATCCATCTGGCTATCGGCGGCGTGGGCCAGGAGGAAGAAGCGAACCGCATCGGGGCCCACCTCATCGAGGACCTCCCGCAAGGTGACGAACTCCCCTGTGCGCTTAGATAGGCGGATTACCTCCCCGCCCCTCTTCAAGGT
>DAOULQ010000205.1:0-6601 GCA_034419095.1 Anaerolineae bacterium
GCCCTTCCAGTTCGAGGATCTTGGCCAGGTTGAGATAGGCCTTTGGATCATCAGGTCTCAGGGCCACCGCCTTTTCCAAGCAAGCCCGGGCTCGATCTTTCTTGCCCAGTCGGCTCAAAATCTGCCCCAGGCGGCCATAATGCTCCGGCTCGGCCTCGGCGATTCGCTCATGCTGTTCCAAAGCCTCCTCATCCCAACCTCGCAGGTCGAAGAGATGCGCCAACTCCCCGCGCAGCCAGGGGTCATCTGGAGCCGCGCTGACCGCCTCTTCCAAGGCGGCGCTAGCCTCATCCTGGCGACCTACCTCCCAGCGCGCCTGTCCCAACCATTGATGGTACCGAGATTCATAAGGTGCCAACTCCACAGCCTCTCGATATTGGGACAACGCCTTCTCTTTCTCCCCCTGCTCCTTGTAGAGGCTCGCCAACTGGTAGTGCGACTCCGCCTCCTGGGGTGTCAGGGCCACAGCCTTCTCCAGAGCGGCCCTGGCACCGGCCAGATCGTTCTGGTTTCGCAAAACTAGACCTAGGCTGGAGTGGAAAGCCGCATTCTCCGGGGAGAGGCCTACCGCCTGGCGGTAGAGGCGAACCGCCTCCTCCGTATCCCCTTCGGCCTCACATATTACCCCTAGTTGATGATAGGCCTGGCCATCGGAGTCCAACGCTTTCTCCAACTCTCGTTGGGCTCTTTCTATTTGCCCCCGGCGGTAGAGGAGGACGCCTTTAAGGCGATGATAGCGAGGAACCTCTGGCTCCAAGCGGATGGCAGCCTCGTATTCCTGCTCCGCTTCTTCTGCCTTCCCTTGGAGTTCGTAGATCTGGCCCCTCTCGGCGTGCAGTTCACTGGAGTCATAACCGTGGGCCAAAAGGTCATCCAGTTCCTCCAAGGCTCGCTCATACTCTTCCAACCTCCGGTAGACAGACGCGGCCCTCACTCGCAACCCTAACTCCCGGGGAGCGAGATCCAGGGCTCGACGGTACTCGCCTAACGCCTCGTCATACCGCTCATCACTCTCGGCCAGGGCTCCCAACCGGGCGTAAAGGGTAGCATCCGAAGGGTCGAGTTCCATGGCCCTTAAGATCTCGCTTTTGGCTTCATTGAGCCGCCCTAACCTTTGGGCCACTCCAGCCAGTCGGCGGCGATAATCCGCTTCCTGGGGAGCGAGGCGAATGGCTCGACGGTACTCGCCTAACGCCTCCTCGTACCTGCCCTGCTCTTCAAGCACCCTGGCCAACTGGCCATGAGTCTCCGCCTGCCGCGGCGCGAGGCGGATAGTCTCCTTCAACTCCTCCTCCGCCTCGCACAGCCGACCAAAGCGGAGGAATAGCCTCCCAGCATGGAGCCGATAGGTGGCTTCTCGGGGCGCAAGATCTATCGCCTTCCTGTAGGCGGCTAGGGCCTTTTCCCTCTCTCCCAGGCTCTCATAAGTGGCCCCTAGCCGATCATGAGCCAGAGGGGAACGAGGGTTCAGTTGAGTCGCCTCTTGCAACTCCTTGACACTTCGTTCCTCTTCGCCCAGCCTGTGATAGGCAGCACCCAGCGAGGAGAGGTATTCAGTCTCCCCCGGAGCCAAATCCCGAGCCTTGGTATACTCCTCCAGGGCTTTCTCGTACCTCCCCTGCTCTTCGTAGATGCAGGCCAACTCATAGTGCGCCGAGGCTCGATCTGGTGCTATAGCCAAAGCCTTCTCTATCTCCCTGGTCGCCTGCGCATACCGCTTTCCTCGCCGATGGATGCGGGCTCCCATCTCAAGATAGTTGGGTTCCCGGGGAGCTAACTCCTGGGCTTTTTGGCACTCCGCAAGCGCCTCCTCGTAGTGGCCTTGGTCGGAGAGGATCTCCGCCAACTCGCCATGCCACTTCGCTTCCTGGGGAAGGAGTTCAGTCGCCTTCCTAAGGTAAGTTAAAGCCTCCCCTCGCCCCAGACGAGCGGCCAGGGACCCCAAGGAGTGATAGTACTCTGCTTGTGGGTCGAGTCGGGTCGCCTGGTGGTACTCATCGGCCGCCTCTTCCCACTGTCCTAGACTCTCCAACATGTTGCCCAACTCGTGATGCCAATCGGCCCTCTGAGGAGAGATAGCCAAGGCCTCTCTCAGGCTCTCCAACGCCGCTTCCTTCCTCCCCTGCTGGAAGAGAACCCTCCCCTTGCCACAAAGATAGGCCCCTTCCTGGGGATCGAGCCTGGCCCCTTCCTCGTAGGCCGCTAACGCCTCATCCAGCCAATCCTGCTTCTCGTAAACCAAGCCTAACTCATAGTGGGTGGGGGCATGTTTATCATCGAGGAACCGGGCCTGCTCCAGCCTCTCCTGAGCCTCCTCGTATCGCCCTAGACGGCTCAGGGCTCTTCCGGTGGCATAATGGTAGATGGCCACCTCGGGTTCAAGGGCTATGGCCTGGCGGAAGGCGGTAAGGGCCTCCTCGTACCTGCCCTGCCCCTCGTAAGCCAAACCCAACTCGTGATAGGTGTCCACATAGGTGGCCCCGGCGGCTTCTAGAGCCTCCTCCAACTCCTGGACCGCCTGGTCCAGTTGCTCCATCTCCCGGTAGACCACCCCCTTATTCCGCTTGAGGAACGTCTCTTCTAGCCCCGGACGCTCGCTCTCCTTGGAGCCGTACTTCTCGGCGAACCCCAATAGATCGAGCGACCCGTCAAGGGCCCGCTCTAGGCAGAAGGAAGCATCGGTGTACCGTCCCACCTTCTTGAAGGCCAAGCCCAACTGATAAGAGGTCCCTCCATCTATCTCCGGGAGGAGAGATTTAAGGAGCGAGAGGGAGCCCTCTGGGCCCTCGTTACGAGCCAGGCAGAGAGCGGCTAAAGAGGAACCGTTACCGTTGGAGAGAAGACGGCGCAGATAGGCGAGACGGTCGGGAACGAGATTATAAGCCTGGACGATGGTCCCCTCCCACTTTTGGGTGTCCCCTTTCCAGCCGTCCCCTCCTCCCTCGGGATCCCTGTGGGACTCGGGATCCCTCTGGGAAGCCAAGGCCTGGGCGGCGAAATACTCCTGTACCAAAATGTGGAGAAACTGCACCCCTTCCCGGTCAGGGGTACGCACCAAGAGACCGCTAGCCATGAGTCTGACCACCATCGGCGGCCGATCAGAGCCACCCTCAAGGGCCTCTCTATCCACCTTGAACTCGCTAGATTCGAGAGCCTTCATGGCTCCACGAGAGAGGGCTTCCTCTATCTCCTTGACTTCCGCTTCCTTATATTTGGTCAGAAGAGCACGGACAGCCCTCTCGATGATACGGGTGGCGTTCCACCAATCCCCTTCGGCTCCTGGATCGGCTAAGAGTTCCCGCAAACCACGCAGGAAGAGGGGGGTATGAACCAGATCCCAAAGTCCCGGCTGTGCGCGGAGCCTCTTCTCCACCTCCAGGATCATCTCCTCCGGTAACTGAAAAGATAGATAACGGCGAAGATCCTCATCGGAGAGGCGTTGGATCTTCAGCGTCCTCACCTTCTCCAGCCAACGGGCATAGGCTGGGTAATCCCCCTCCCGACAGGCGAGGACGAAACCCTTCGCCCCACTCAGTAATCGCTCCAGTTCCTCTAAACAGTAATTATTGGTGACCTGATCTAGGTTATCCAAGAGGAGAAAAGGTGGTCCCTCCAAGAGATGGTCCACGATGGAGGAAGAGGCCTCCAAATCGTAGTCGGCTAGAGCCCTGATCACCATCTCTTTCAGCCCCTCACCCGGAGCCAAAAGCGAGAGATCCAGGAAGATGGAGTTCTTGCCCTGGCGAGCATGCTCGTAGGCCAAGTAGGCAAGAAGAGTGCTCTTGCCGGAGCCTGGCGCTCCTAGGATAACCGACCTCCCGCTGGCCTCCAGCGCCTCCATCTCCCTGGGAGTAATAGCCTCCCCATCGGGAGTCGCCTCCACTAGCCGGAGAGGGACGTACTCTTCCCCCACCTCCCTTAATTTGGCTTGGACGGCCTTCCGGTACCGCCTCAAGATAGGAATAACCTCTTCGACGGCTGTTGCCTCTCTCGGCTCGCCGTCTCCCTTATATTCGGCCACTTGTTTACCTCACAGCCTAGTTGTCATCCAAAAGGCAACAACGCAGATCCCGACCCCCACTACGCAGAGGAAGGCTCCGATACCGGCCGCCGTGCGGATCAGTTGGCTTATCGCTTCCACCAGCCGGGCAGCGGAGTCGATGACCGGGGCCACGGCATCTTGAGTCACGGCTCGGCCACTTATCCTGATCGACTGGTTGGAGAGCTGGCGCATGGCGCTATGGTACTCTTTAGCCATGATGATCCAGAGGCCGGCGATACTGGCCACCACACCGATGAGGAAGAGGGTCACGGTCATGGCTAGTTTGATCTCTTCAAGGCTCATCATCTTTCTCCCTCCTTTCCTTTGGCCCGCATAGCCTTGCGGACCAGTCTCTTCATATCCTCCATAGCGAAAGGCTTAGTGACATATTCCACGCCCATCTCTTTGGCCGCCGCCTCAGCACCATCGGAGCCGTAGGCAGTCATGAGAATAGCCTGAGTGGAAGGGTTGAGGTTCCGGGCATGCTTCACCAGTTGGAGGCCATCCAGCCCCGGCATCCTCAAGTCGACGATGACCAGATCGAAGGGAGCCCGGACTATCTTCACCAGAGCCTCGGCCCCTGAATGGCTCGTCTCTACGTAGTAGCAAGGGTCATCCGCCTCCAGACTCTTCTGCAAGAAAAAGGAAAGGGTCTTCTCGTCATCAGCGACTAATATCCTTATGGGCTTAGGGTCCATCCTTCGGCCCCCCTATTCAGGCCTACCGTTCCTTCCACTTATATATTCTTGCAAGAACCGTGCCAGGCCTTGAAACCCGCGTTTAAGAAGGAGAAAAATAACCGCTGGTCCTCATAGAGAGACCAGCGTCTAGGAGGTTACACAAGATATTGTGGGTTAGGCGCAAATGGGGCTAAGGTCTAGCGTAGTAGAAGCGTTGCCGAACTGGTTAAAGTCGGAAGCAGCAAAGGGAGGCATCTACACCAAGGAGACAGAGGCTGCAAACTGTGGGGATGGCTTGGGGGTTTTTGCCTAATGGGTAATTTTACACAACTCTCTGGGCTACCAGTGCCAGGGGACAGGCCATACCCGACAATGAGGAGTGGGACTAGACAGGCAGTAGGGCCGGTTCGCGAACCGGCCCTACTTACTTCTGCCAACACCCGTAAGAGGTGTCTTAACTCAGATCATACTTCTGCAAGGAATACCTTAGGATATCCCGGCTTATCCCCAGGAGCCTGGCAGCCTGGCTTTGGTTGCCGCCGCTCTTCTGTAGCGCCTCCTCTATCATCCGCTTCTCGAACTCGGCCACCGTCCTCTTGAGGTCTATCCCTTCCTCATCCAAGGAGACCTCTAGGCTGGGAACCAGACGAGGGATCCTTTGCCTCTCCACTATCTCCGCCGGGAGGTGTTGGGGCTCTATCTCCTCCCCCTCGCAGAGGATCATCGCCCTCTCTACCATGTTTCTGAGTTCGCGGGCGTTGCCCGGCCAGCCGTACCCTCGTAAGAGGCGCATAGCCTCCTCGGAGACCCCTCTTACACCCTTTCCCATAGATTCGGAAAACTCCGCCACAAAGGCAGCCACGAAGAGATCTATATCTTTCACCCTCTCCCTCAAGGACGGGACATCGATGACCACCACGCTTAAGCGATAGAAAAGGTCCTCGCGAAAACCCCCTTCTTCTATTAGCCTTTTGATATCCCGGTTGGTGGCGGCGATTACCCGCAAATCCACTTTGATATCCTTTGTTCCCCCCAGACGTCTCAGGTTCTCCCATTCCAGAACCCGCAGCAGTTTAGCCTGCATCTCCAACCGCATACCCGATATCTCGTCTAGGAAGAGGGTGCCTCCGTCTGCCATCTCGAAGATCCCCTTTTTACGGCGCTTGGCGTCGGTGAAGGCTCCCGCTTCATAGCCGAAGAGCTCGCTCTCCAAGAGGGCCTCGGGGATAGCCGCACAGTTGATGGCTACGAAAGGCCTATCTCTTCGGTCGCTCTGGCGGTGGATGGCTCGAGCGATCACTTCCTTACCCGTCCCGCTCTCCCCCTGGATCAGGACCGTAGCCTTGCTAGGGGCTATCCTCTCCACCAGCCGGGCGATGCTTTTCATCCCCGGGCTCTGCCCCACTATCCAGGTCGCTTCCTGTTCCTCTTGGGTACGCAGCCTTTGGATCTCCTGCCGCAGAGCCCATGATTCCAAAGCCCGGGCCACGATGAGTTTGAGAGCGGTCAAGTCCGGAGGCTTCTCTATATAATCATAGGCCCCCAACTTCATCGCTTCTACGGCGCTGTTTACCGTCCCGTACCCGGTGAGCATCATCACCGGCATCTCCACGCCAGAGGCTTTTATCTCCCTCAAAACCTCTGACCCCTCGATATCCGGCAACTTCAGATCCAGAAGGACTAGATCAACCTCGTTCTCATCCAGGAGTTTCAGCCCTTCGCCCCCAGTCCGGGCTAGGAGGACCTCATGCCCCTCCTCGCTCAAAGATTCCTTCAAAAAATAACTTAAGGTCTCCTCATCGTCGATGATCAATATCACCCCACCCATCTTCACCCCCCTACAGGTATCCACACCCTAAACACACTCCCCTCCCCCTCC
>DAOULQ010000206.1:0-2805 GCA_034419095.1 Anaerolineae bacterium
ATCTCCACGCTCGTTTTTGCCCTATCTTTCGCCTCCTCCATCTCGGCGATGAGGTGATCTGGCACGTGGATACCGGCAACGTTCCGGTTCATGAAGCGAGCCATACCGGCGGACTTAAGGAGGATGACCCCCACCATCACCGGCACGCCGAACCCCTCCACTTCTTTCATGAACGCCGCAAACTTCTCCGGTTCGTAAACCGCCTGGGTCTGGAAGAACTGAGCGCCCGCTTCGATCTTCTTCTCCATCTTGATGATCTGAGGCTCCAAGGGGTTAGCCCCGGGGTTGACCACCGCCCCCAGACAGAAAGTGGGGCTGCCCTTAAGTTCCGTGCCCGCCAAATCGTACCCCTCCTGCAACCGGGATGCAGTCCAAAGAAGGGAGACGGAGTCGAGATCGAAGACCGGCTTGGCTTCGGGGTGATCGCCCAAAGATACATAATCGCCGGTGAGACAGAGGACGTTCTCGATGCCCAAGGCGTAGGCGCTCAAGAGATCCGACTGGAGGGCGATCCGGTTGCGATCTCGACAGGTGACCTGGTAGATGGGCTCCGCGCCCCTCTTTTTGAGGAGATAACTTGCGGCCAACGAACCGAGCCTCATCACCGAACTCTGCTGATCGGTGACGTTGAAGGCATCGACCCTGCCGCGCAAGAGTTCCACATCCTCCAGCATCCGCTCCACATCGACGCCCTTCGGTGGGCCAGCCTCGGCGGTGATGACGAACCTGCCATCGTTGAAGAGTCCTGAGAGTTTCATCCCCGGTTCCCTCCTACGCCTCGCCCTGCTGCCCCAGGCTCCAGAAAGCGGTACCTCGCAGATCCTTGGGCGGCTGCATGCGGGCGAAGTTCTTGGGGAGGGAGATCTCCCGCAACTTATGGAGCCGGTGGAGTTTCTTCAACCGCTCGTATATAAGTTGCCATCCGCACTCCCGCACCTCGGGTTCGAACTCGCACCTCCCATCCCTCGCGCCACCGCAAGGGCCGTTAATCAGGCCCTTGGTACAGGCGGTGAGAGGGCAGATCCCTCCCGTCAGGTCTAGGAGACAGTCGCCACACTCTAGACACCTCTCACTGCCCCACCATTCGCCCCGTGAACCGCCGAGGGAGATAGTATTGCAAGCCGGATGGGTCACCTTCCCCACCACCGATGAGGTAACCTGAACTCCGATACCACAACACATGGTCAAGATCGAATCGGCAGAAAGGATCTCTTCCTCAAAAGGGTAAAGTCCTGTCTTAACCAGACCCTTCTGACAGAGGAAATCCAAGACCGTCCAGCCGGCGATCTCTTTTCCCGCCCCTTCCAGCGTCTCTTTCATAGCCAGAACCTCTTTCTCGCCGCCGGTCTGGCACGCCTCCGCACATCCACGACAGCCTAAAAGGAAGAGCCTATCCTCCCCCTCTAGGGAGCGCAGGATCTCCTCTAAAGGCTTCTGTTCAGAGAGCAACATAGATAACCTCCGATGGTATCAGGGTTATATGTAAAGAGTGCTATGATCCTCGCTTTTCCAGGAATTTGGCCACCCGAGCCAAAAGTTCATCGGGAGTCACCGGCTTGTCCACATAGTCCTCGGCCTCCAACATGAGGCCATCGCTCACCGAATAGACCGTCTCCCCCATCCGCTCCGAAAGGCTGGTCAACATGATGATGGGGATCTTCGAAAGTTCGGGGTCCGCTTTGAGCGCCTTACAGACTTTGAAGCCATCCTGTTCGGGCATGATGATGTCTAGAATGATCAGGTCCGGCTTCTCCTCATCTACCTTAGCCAGGGCCTCCGTTCCATCGTAGGCCACCTCCACCCGGTAGGGTGCGCTTTCTAAAACGATCTTCGTGGCCTCTACGAAATCCGGATCGTCGTCGACAAGCAATATCTTCGTCATCTTCCTCCTCCAACTCTCTGGAAAGAGAACTATGTCGCTTTCCCCAGGAGTTTGCTCACCCGGTGCAAGAGATCGGCTGGGGGGATCGGCTTCTCCACGTAATCCTGAACATCCATAGCCAAACCAGTCTCAAGTTCGTACCGTCGGCGGCTGGCATCCTCCCGCACGGCGGTCAGGATCAAGATAGGCAACTGGTCATACTTGGGGTTCTCCCTCAGTTCTCGGACTACGGCGAAGCCGTCTTTCCGAGGCATGAGGAGGTCTAGGATCAAGAGATCCGGCACCCCCTTCCTGATCCTCTCCATGCACTCCACCCCATCCTTGGCCTCCACTACCTCATAGGGCTGAGTGGAAAGGATGGTAGTTATCGCCTCTCTGATATCCGGATCGTCATCGACTACCAATATCTTGGGTTGCCGCTCCATCATCTCCTCCCATCTAGCCAGGAGGCTAGACTATCGGCCTAGGTAGAAGTCCCGCCCTCTCAGCGATGAGGGGAACGACCTCCTCCCAGGCCACAGCCATGATATGGATCCCATGGACACCGGGGATATCCCTTATTTCTTCGATGATCTCCAGGGCGATCTGCACCCCTTCCTCCTTGGCATCCTTGGCGTTCTCCATCCTGGCGACCAACTCATCGGGGACCATTAGGCCAGAGACGTAATTCCGCATATAGCGAGCCATACCGACCGACTTCATAGGTATAAGCCCGGCCAGGATATGGACCTTCTGGTCTAGTCCCCTGTCTCGCACCATCTCCATCCACTTGGCGAACCGTTCCACATCGAAGACGGCTTGGGTTTGAATGAAATCCGCCCCAGCCTTAACCTTCTTGGCCAAGCGGAGCACCCTGAATTCGAAGGGGTCTGCGTAGGGGTTGGCAGCGGCGCCGATGAAGAGGGGCACCCCTCCCGATATCT